>CBFDBS010000013.1:0-17088 GCA_965603105.1 uncultured bacterium | reverse complement strand
CGATCAACCCTTTCAGGGCAGGAATGAGTTTGGTTCTGATATCAGCCATCCGACTAAATTGGGCAATTCCCAAAATCTCTTCTTAGCTTCAGCAAAAAGTCTGTCAATCTTTTTTGCACTGGATCCTGGGAGCAGAAGGACACCCAGTGTCTCTCTCTCTTTGTCTATTATACTCCACATCTGGATTTTAGGCTAACCAGAACTCCCCCCGTGTTAATCTCCAACACCGTGACATAAAAGGCACTGTTTCATGGTCCCGTCACGGGTTCCTCCGACAGCCCGGCAGCATCCTGCTCCGTCTGAGGAACATGGTCCCAGGGGTGGGTTGGGTCTTTGACGAAGACGGAGCAGAGTGCGCCAGGCATCCCTCCAGCTGTGCCACCTATGCTACAGATCCAAGTCACGGGGCAGGAGATTCATCCGCGCCTGACATCCTCCAAGGAGAGACTGAGCCTTTCCTCCCCTAAATACTCAGAAATTTGAAGGGAATAGGCCAAATCCAACCGATCTCCCTTATCAAACATCTCAGCCCATTCCCCTTTACCCCAACCGAGGGCCTCAAATATTTTCCCGCTCTGCTTGAATATAAATTTACTGTGTTTCCCTTGAATTTTTTGAGGTTTCATAAGGACTTCCGCACCCAGGGTCAAAAAAAGAGGCTTGCGATTCCCGATTCCAAAGGGGGACAGCAGAGACAGGTGTCCAAGAAAATCGTTATCGATCTGATCGAATTGCAATTGCACATCCAGGGAAATCTTCCTTTTCAAGTCTTCATCGGTTATCGCTGATTCGGCAAAATCATTAACGGAGGAGCGGAAGGAGTCGAACCGGTCAAGCTCGAGTTCGCAGCCGATAGCCATAGGATGCCCGCCGTGGCTGAGAAAATATTCCTTGTTCAACTCCAGGCATTCAATCAGAGAGAATTCCTTGATGCTCCGTCCGGATCCGAAAGCCTTCCCATCCTTAAAGGCGAAGAGAATGACGGGGCGGTGAAACAGATCTTTCAGCTTGGAAGCCACTATGCCTATCACTCCCCGGTGCCAGCCGTCACACCCCAAGATCAAAAGCCTGTATTTTTCCTGCAGGGATCGCTTTTTAATCATTTGTAGAGCTTGATTCCAGATCTTCTCTTCGACTTTTTGCCTTTGGACATTCATCTTATCCAGCTCCCGGACAATCTCCCGGCATATTCTCTCATCCCTAGACAGAAAAAGACGGACCGCCTGATCGGCTTTTCCGAGACGTCCGGCTGCATTGACACGAGGGCCGATCCTGAATCCCACATCTCCGGCCGTCACTTTTTTCCCCGTCAAACGGCAAACATCCATCAGATTCTTAAGGCCTGGATTAGAGACATTGGAGAGCCCGTCCAAACCATGTTTGACAAACAGCCTGTTCTCTCCTTTAAGAGCGGCCACATCGGCAACCGTTCCGATGGCCACGAGCTTCAAATAATGAGGGAGATCGGAACCGAATCCATTTCCCTCAAACAGAGCCTGGATCAGCTTGAAGACAACGCCGATCCCGGCCAAGTGCTTATCCGGATAATTGGCCCCTTCAAGTACAGGATTGAGGACAGCCAAGGCTCGGGGGAGGACCGATCCCGGTTGATGATGATCGGTAATGATGACATCGATCCCGTTCCGGTTCGCACAATCGACAAAATCGACAGCCTTGATGCCGCAGTCGACGCTGATGACAAGCTTGGCTTTCTTCTCGAGGACGATGTCCACATAGCTCTCTTTGATCCCGTATCCCTGGGAAAGCCGGTCAGGAATGAAGTGTTCCACTTTCCCCCCCAGGCGCTCCAAGGCTCGAGTCAAAACGACAACAGAGAGAACACCATCCACATCGTAATCGCCAAATATGAGGATTGTTTCCCCATGCTCGCAGGCTGTCATCACCCGATCGACCGCATCTTTCATCCCTGCCAGGAGAAAGGGATCCGGAAGATCACTCAAAGTTCCAAAAAGAAAGACTTCAGACTCTTGCACGGTCTTGATGTTTCTGTTGACCATTATTTGGGCGATAGATGCAGGGATCTTCAACTTGGCCGCCAGGACCTGCGCTTCTTCACCAATAGAAGGCAAAAGCCATATCGCTTCGTTCATGAGTGTCCCACTTTAGCACATCCGCTTCCTTTTGTCTTGAGACTTGGATACCTTTTTCGCGGGTCCTGTCCCGGCTCCCCCCCCCCGTCCAGCCGTGCCATCCACTCAAAAGGTTTAGATGATGAAATGGAATGAATCGGAGGCATAGGGCGCAAATTGACTTTGCTGCTACCCCAAGAATATAATATCTGGATAACGATGGCCAAAGGTCTCAAGGAAAAGCTGAAAAGAACACGGGAGGTGTTCAAGTTCAAATTCGATGATCTTCTCGCTTCACAGAAGGAGAGGGAGGAAATTCTCGAGGAACTGACAGAATCTTTGATTTTAGCTGATGTAAGCTTCAAGACCCAGAAAAAAATCATAGATTCCGTCCGGATAAAAAGCAATAAATCCGACACCTTTCCCAAAATCAAAACACTATTGGTCGAAGAAATCATCGGGATTCTTTCTTCATTTGAGCCCACTTTAGCTCTCGGCAACTCCAGATCCATAATCATGCTCGTGGGAGTGAACGGAGGCGGAAAAACAACCTCTCTGGCCAAGTTAGCTTATCACTTCAAGCACAACAAGAAGAATGTGCTGTTGGTCGCCGGTGACACATTCCGCGCCGCGGCTCAGGAACAGCTCTCCATATGGGGAAAAAGGCTGAACATTCCGGTTATCAGAGGCCAGTACAATGCAGATCCCGCTTCAGTCGTCTTCGATGCCCTGCAGTCCTTTAAGGCTCACGACTATCAGGTTCTCCTTGTGGACACGGCCGGACGGATCCATACCAACATCAACCTTATGCACGAACTTGAAAAAATAAAAAGAGTCATCTCTCGAGAAGTGGAAGGGGCACCCCAGGAAATTCTTCTCGTTCTCGATGCCAGCATCGGGCAGAACGCCCTGATTCAAGCCCGCGAATTCCTGAAATTCTCGGGATTGACAGGAGTTTTTTTAACCAAGCTGGACGGAACCGCCAAGGGGGGAAGCGTCTTGAGCATCATCGATGAACTCGAGCTTCCGATAAAATTCATAGGCACGGGGGAGGAAGAGAAAGACATGCTTTCTTTTTCACCCGAAGATTTCGCCAACGCCCTTCTCACATGAACAGAAGCAAAGACCGGAATTATCTGGAAATGGCCTACAGCCTCGCCCAAAAAGCCCGAGGCTGGACCAGCCCCAATCCCCAGGTAGGCGCCGTCATCGTCAAGTGCGGAGCCATCATCGGCTCTGGCCACCACGTCGGGCCGGGACATCCTCATGCCGAATCCATCGCCATCCAGAGAGCCGGTTCTTCGGTTCAAGGAAGCACTCTGTATCTCACTCTGGAACCCTGTACGCACTGGGGAAGAACTCCTCCCTGTATCGATTCCGTTCTGGCAGCCAGGCCCAAAAGAGTGGTCGTTTCCGATTACGATGCCAATCCCCGGGTTAAAAAAAGGGGAATACGCTCCCTGAAAGAGCACGGAATCGACGTCGAAGTCGGGGATCTCAAAGAAAAAAACAGGATTCTGAACGAAGCCTATATCAAGTTCATCACTCGGGAACTTCCCTTCGTGACTTTAAAAGCAGGCATCAGTCTGGACGGCAAAATGGCCACCCGTACCCACTCGTCACAATGGATATCATCCCCTCAAACGCGAGAATACAGCCATCTTCTTCGCGGAGAAAGCGATGCCATCATGACCGGGATCACCACCATCATCGCCGATGATCCTGAATTGACCGTCCGCCATCCGGCCTGGAAAGAGAAGAAGATCTTCCGGATCGTTCTCGATCCCCGGCTGAGGATTCCTCTCGCCGCAAAAGTTCTAGGGACACAAACAAAGGGAAAAATCATTGTCTTCACCAAAGAACCTCCATCATCACCAAAATCTCTCCAGTTGAAGAGAAGACATGTTCAGGTCATCTGTCAACGGGGTCCCGGGCGCACGATCGATCTCCAACAAGTTCTATCCTGGTTGGGGAAAAATGGAATCGCTAGCCTTCTGGTCGAAGGGGGTGGGAAGCTCCACAGCTCATTCCTGGATTCCCGGCTGGCCGATAAAATATTCCTGGCCGTCTCTCCCATCCTCATCGGTGGAAAAAAAGCACCGGCGCTGTACCTGGGAAAAGGAGCCGAATCCCTAAAAGATTCTCTTAGGCTCAAAAGAGCACAAGTTTTTCAGATAGAAAACGATGTTGTTTTCGAAGGATATTTCTAATGTTTACAGGAATCATTCATCACGTGGGACATTTCAAGGGATACAGCTTGGGAAAAGCAAATATCTCCATTTCTGCGCCTGTCCCGGCCTCAAAACTGGAACTCGGGGATAGTCTGGCCGTAAACGGCGTCTGTTTGAGTGTTATCAAAAAAGAAAGGGAAATCCTTTCCTTCAACTTGGCGGAAGAAACTCTCCGGCGAACAAATCTCGGTTCGCTGCGCCATGGAGATTCGCTGAACCTGGAGCTTCCTTTGACCCTTTCGTCGATGCTGAGCGGACATCTTGTCACCGGGCACATCGACGGCACAGGGAATGTCCTGACCATCGCTCCTGCCGGAGAAGGGAAGAGATTCAGTTTTGGCTACCCGCAGGAGATGACCCCCTTTCTGGTGAGCAAAGGCTCGGTCGCCGTAAACGGAGTCAGCCTGACCATAGCTGAATTCTCTTCCTCATCTTTCTCAGTCGAAATCATCCCCATCTCCCTGAAAAACACAAACCTCAAACTTCTCAAGAAAGGGGATCTTGTCAACATCGAAGGTGACTTGATCGGTAAATACGTGTATAATTGGATGTTTAAAGAACGACACCAAAAGTAAAGGATCTATACATATGAACCGGAAATTTCAACCGGCATCGGTCGAACACGCTCTTCAAGCCGTTCAGTCGGGAAAGCTTATTATCATCGTCGACGATGAAGACAGAGAGAACGAAGGCGATCTCATGGTCGCCGCCGAGAAAATCACCCACGACATCATCAATTTTATGGCCAAACACGCCCGCGGCCTGATCTGTTTGCCGCTGAATGAAGACCGCCTGAACGAGTTGGATCTTCCTCTTATGGTCAAAGAAAATACGGCTACCTTCCAGACCGCCTTTACCATATCCATTGACGCCAAAGACAGCATTACGACTGGAATATCGGCCTACGACAGAGCCAAAACCGTTCTCGTCGTCATCGATCCCCAATCGAAGCCCTCGGATCTTGCGCGTCCAGGACATATTTTTCCGCTTCAAGCCATGAATGGGGGAGTCCTCGAAAGAGCCGGACAGACTGAAGCCGCCGTCGATATCGCCCGGCTGGCGGGTCTCTACCCGGCAGGGGTTATCTGTGAAATCATGAACGAAGACGGGACCATGGCCCGAATGCCCGAACTCCTCGAGTTCAGCAAGACCTACGATATCCCCATTCTCACTATCGCCGATCTTATCCAATACAGGATGCGTCACGAAAACCTCGTCAAGAAAATTGAGGAGACAGATCTGCCTTCAAAATATGGGCTATTCAAGTTAATGGTTTTTGAGGATGCTATCTATAGAGAACATCATTTGGCCCTTGTCAAAGGGGATATTCAATCCGATGAACCAACCCTGGTCAGAGCCCACTCCCAGTGCATGACAGGAGACACCTTCGGTTCTCTCCGCTGTGACTGCGGTGATCAACTCCACTTGTCCATGGAGATGATTGAAAAGGAAGGCAGTGGCGTAATCCTCTATATAGTCAATCAAGAGGGGAGAGGCATCGGCCTGGTCAACAAAATCAAAGCCTACGCTCTCCAGGACAAGGGTGTCGATACGGTCGAGGCCAATGAAAAACTGGGCTTTCAACCTGACCACAGAGACTACGGGATCGGAGCCCAGATTCTGGTCTCTCTCGGTGTGACGAAACTGCGTCTCATCACCAACAATCCGAGAAAATTCATCGGTCTCTCGGGATACAATCTGGAAATCGTCGAACGCATCCCGCTCGAAATCCCCCCCTGTGATACCAACCGCAACTATCTGAAGACCAAAAAAGAAAAAATGGGTCACATCCTGGAAATGGTTTAGAGGCTTTCTGAAAGCCTGTCCTTTCACATTTTCTGGCCCGCCCCGATACTGTATCGGATTGAAAATGGGGATGAGTCCATTCAAAAATAGGAAAAAATCCTTTCTTGATACGTCAGCGGTTTCTGTTATATAAAATAACTTGGACTGAAAATGGAAAGGGACGACAGCAACATTCAGGCTGAAGAACAGGATTCACGCCAACTCGCCCTGTCTGCCCTCAAAAAAATCCGGGAGACAAAAGACAAAAACAAACGATTAAGGATTGTGCGTTCCCTCTGCCGAAGCGACACCCCTTGGGCCTTGGACGTTTTACTGGATTCTCTGATTGATCGTTCAATCGAAGTCCGCAGCTATATCACCCGGCACCTTGCGGGGAGGAAAAACCTTGACCTTCCCCCTCTTTACAACCGCCTGTCCAAACCTCCATGGAATGTGAAGATAGAGGTCCTTAAAATCCTGGGCCTCAGGAAGGATGGGCAATCAATCCAACACATCGGCGCAGTCCTTGAAGATACAAATGTCGATGTCCGCAAGACAGCGGCGGAAGTGTTGGGCATCATCGGTGGCAAAGAGGCCACTGCCCTTCTTGTCCAACTGGCCAAGGACAGCAATCCCTTTGTCCGAAAGGCCGCTGAAAAATCTCTTCTCGAGACGAGTGATTTGAAGTTTATGTAGAGGAATTTTTACTTTGAATACAAAAAGTCACCGGACCGTCATTGACTAGGCGAACATTCATCACCTCTCCAAACACACCTGTCTCAACTTTGATCCCCCTGTCTCTAATTTTTTGCGCAAAACCACTGAAGAGAGCCTCCGCCCTCCGGGGTTCCTCAACATTATCAAAGCTCGGCCTTCTCCCTTTTTTGACAGAACCCGCCAGTGTGAACTGCGACACGGCCAGGACCTCCCCCCCGATATCTGCCAGAGAAAGATTCATCTTCCCCTCCTCATCGGAGAAAATCCTCAGGTCAACAATTTTATTGGCGACATAGCCGGCGTCTTCTTCAGAATCCCCTTTCTCTATCCCAACGAGAAGACAAACACCTTGACCGACACGACCCCGCGTCAATCCTCCGACCTCCACGGCGGCCTCTCTGACTCTCTGCAGAACAACTTTCACGCGGGCCTCTAGTCGCTCAGTATCTTTTCCTTCGAAAATATTTCCTTCAGGCTTTTTAAATCTTCATGCCTGAAAAGAAGGTTCATGATGAGATAGACCAAAATTCCTCCCAAGATGGTTGCTGTCAAGATCGCCAACTGGTGACCAAAAGAGAAATCTTTGAACTGGATCTGATTCATAGACACCCACAGCGCTCCGGCCATGACGGCGGCAGACAGTGCCGATTTGAGGGATGAGACAACAAGGCTCTTCTTTTCGATTTTTCCGATCTTCCTCTCGAGAAGGACAAAGAGAATAACAAAATTGAGCAGAGATGACAGAGACAGGGCCAGAGCAATTCCGCCTGCCCGAAGAGGGAACATGAGTATCAAAGATAAGGCAATGTAGCTCACGGCCACAAAAACGGCGGCTTTGACCGGAGTTTTGGTGTCTTTGAGGGAATAAAACATGGCGGAAAGAATCTTCGCCCCTGAAATGAAAGGAAGGCCAAAGGAAAAGAAGAGGAGGCAGAAAGAGCTCATGGCCGTAGATTGGTCATTGAATGCCCCCCGCTGAAACAGGACCTGAATGATGGGCTTGTTGAGCACTGCCAGGCCTGCCATGGCAGGAAAAGTGACCAGAAAGATGAGTTTGAAAGAAAAATTGAGGGTTCTTTTCATGCCCTCAATATCCTGATGGGCAGCCATCTCCGACAGAGTCGGCAAAAGCGCCACCGACAGGGCGATGGCAAAAAGGCCCAGGGTCAGCTCCTGGATGCGCGACGAATAATAGAGTGATGCGACACTCCCTTCCTCCAGATAGGTGGCGATCATCCGACTAACGACAATATTGATTTGATAGATACCGGCTCCAAATATTCCCGGCACCATCAACCTGGCCACCTTTCGAACGGCCGGATGGGTAAAGCTGAGGCCGAACTTGAACCTCATGCCCTTCCTCCATAAAAAGGGGATCTGAATGGCCAGTTGAAGGATCCCTCCGATGAGCACACCAATGGCAAAGATGAGTGCCGGCTCGCTGCTATTCTGACCGAACAGCAGGGCCATAAAAATGATGGCCACGTTATACAGAACAGGGGTAAAGGCGGGGATGAAAAACTTGTGAAAAGAATTGAGGATAGCCATGGCCAGCGCCGCCAAGCTGATCAGGAACACATAAGGAAACATAATTTTAGTCAGCAGTATGGTCAACTCCTCCTTCCCGGGGACCTTTGAATAGCCGGAGGCAATGACCTTAACAAGAATGGGTGAGAGCAAAATCCCGAGGACAGTCAAGACCGTCATTAAAAGAGTGAGGTCATAAAAGAACGCATTGGCGAAGGACCACAGCTCATCCCTCTTCTTCTCTTTTTTCACCTGAGTGAAAACAGGAATGAAAGCCGCCATCATGGCTCCTTCACCCGTCAACCGCCGCAGAAGGTTGGGAATGATAGAGGCGATGGTAAAGGCATCCATTCCCTTCCCTGTTCCCAGGAATTTGGCCTGGAGCATATCCCGTAAATAGCCAAGCACCCGGCTCAAAACCGTAGGTAGGGTCATGCTCAGAGTTGACCTGACCAACCGGCTGTTCTGGGCACCTATGGAGGCATGATGGAATTCGGGAGATTCCTTTTCTCTCTTATCCCTCATGATCTGCTTTTCTCCTTACGGCTTTTTTTCCCTGGCTTCCTCCTCCTTGGAAAGGGGGGCAGTTGACATAAAAAAAGAGATGCTTTATCATATCATTTCTTTTTAGGAGATAAAAATGGCTATTCATAAGTCCACTCTTCGACAGTGGAGGCGAAGTCTCAAAAGAAACGCGATCAACCGAAGCAACAGGTCTATGCTGCGCACCCAGATCAAAGAACTCAGAGAGGCCATCAAGAATAATAACCAGCAGGAAGCCAAGGAGCTGCTGCCTCATACTTTCTCCATTATAGACAGATCGATCAAGAAAGGTACGATCAACGAGAACACAGGCAACAGATACAAATCGCGCTTGAGTCATCAAGTGGATCTCATCAACGCTACTTCCCCAAAATAAGCCTGTCCTCACCCAACCAGCGGCAATACTCAAAAAGAAATCCCTCAAGCTGTATCTGCGGAGAAGTATCCGAAGTCTTTATTTTGAGGTCGATATCCTCCAACATGCCAATAAACCGGTTCAGGTCGGCCAGTGAGAATCGTCCCACCAGGGCGAAGAATTCATTGAATTTTGTCGTGTAAAAGCTGCCGAATTTCTCTTGGATTTGAGGCTTGAATTCTCTGAAGATGGATTTTTTGTCCTTGGTCTTTTCCGATAAATACAGCTTGGCCAAGAGGATATTGGAAAAGAAGCGGGAGAAGAACCCCAGGACAAATTCAGATTTGGCCCCCTCTTTGTTCAAAAGCTTGTCGAGAACAAGAAGGCTCTGTCGATATTTTCCCTTTTCGAGACTCTCCCTCATTTCCCAATCAAAAAAAGATTTCACCCATCCCGTGACAAGATTGATGTCATCCAGATTGACTCTCTGCCTTTCTCCTGTGTAAAGAGCTATTTTTTCAATTTCACCGTTGAGTCGAGTGAGATCATTGCCGGTCACTTCAACAAGTCTGCCCAGAGCCTCCTGGGTCGGGAGCTTATGAAGGGCCTGGAATTTTTTTTCTATCCATGCCAGGAGGGTTCTATCCTTCAAGGATTTCATTTCTTCAAGAGTGACAGCCGCGGGGGGCAAGGAAGAAAAATATTTCACGAGAGGAGCACTCCGTTTCACCTTTCCTGAATAGACGACGACCAGAACTGTTTGGGAGGAGCATGTCTCAAAATATTCGGTCAGAATTTTCTCGTCAAGGGAAGAGAGCTTGGCCTTTGAGTTTGTGACGTTGATAACGATAAGTCGGCGAGATGCAAAAAAGGGGACCGTTCGTGCCATGTCAATGATTTCTCCCCAGCCCTTCTCTTCAAGACTGAATTTCTCTATATGGCGATCCTCATCACTCTCAGAAAAAAGTATGCCTATAACGTCTTGGATGAACTGTTGGGAAAGAAAAACTTCTTCGCCGTAAAAAAAATAACAGGACTTCAAATTTTCCGCGCTGGGAAGAGAGGGGCTCACGACCTAAAATCCTTCCAGAATGGTGATCACTAGGCTCCTCGCAAATTTTTCAGCCACTTTATCGATCGCTTCGGACTCGACCGTCTCGAAATCCACTCCTTCGGGCACTTCGTACTCATCCTGGTAAGACAAATTGGGATTTGAATAAATGATCTTGTTGTTAACCAGGTCGCGCAACAGAATATTAGCCACAACGACAATTTTATAGCGGTCGGCGGTCGCTTCCACCCCAAAGGCGATGGGAACAGCCTCAAAAGTGATGATCTCGCCAATCAAAACGGCATCGGCAGAAGCCGTATCCGCAGTGATTTCAACCTTTCCCCGCGCCACAATCTCTTCGATGACACTCTGGGTCAGTTTCACATCCAACTGGAAGCGGGTCGTTCGGTTTTTGAACATAGGGATGGTGATTCTCTTGATGTGCTCTGGAAGAAAACTTCCCGTGCCTCTCAATCGGTAGCCACAGCGGGCAAAGACCAGGAAAAATGCGAAAAAAAGAAGCAAATACAAAGATCGTTTCTTTGTCATACTTAACCTCGATCCGGATCAGACGACAATATTGACCAGTTTATCCTTGACAACTATCACCTTTCTCACTTCTTTGCCCGAGACGATATCCCTGATGCGCTCCAATCCCAGAGCTTTCGCCTTCAATTCGTCTTCTTCGAGGCCTCTCTCTGCCTCGAATCTGTCTCTGAGCTTTCCGTTGATTTGAACGACAACGGTGACCGTTTCTTCTCGCGCCAAATCAGGATCATAGGCCGGCCAGGATGTATGAAGGAGGGATGTCTTTTTCCCCATCTTTTCCCATATCTCTTCACAAAAATGTGGAGTAAAAGGAGAGAGGAGCAGAATCAGAACCTCACACGCCTCTCTCAACAGGGCCTTTCCCTGCTCAGTCTTTCTCAGATTTTCGTTCTCCTTCTTGAACATATTGAAAAGTTCCATGATTGAGCTGATGGACGTGTTGAGATGATAGCGCTTCTCGATATCGTCACCGGCCTTTTTTATAGACTGGTGGATCTTCCCCCTCAAACTCCGGAACGCCTCCCCATCGTCACTCGATTCAACCGCTGCTGTCTCACCTGTCATCAGGTCCAAGTTCTCATGGATGAAGAACCAAACACGATTGAGGAATCTGTGGCTGCCCTCGATTCCTTTTTCATTCCAGGCGAACTCTTTTTCGGGCGGGGAAGAGAAGAGGATAAAAAGCCGGAGTGTGTCGGCGCCGTACTTTCCCAGCATGACGTCCGGGTCCACAACATTCCCTTTGGACTTGGACATGGCCGAGCCATCTTTGGTCACCATTCCCTGAGGAAGATAATGAGGAAACGGTTCATCGGCCCCGCTCAAACCCAGATCTCGGAGAATCTTGCAGAAAAATCGAGCGTAAATGAGGTGGAGAATAGCATGTTCCACCCCTCCTATGTAAAGATCAACGGGCATCCAATAGGCCGCCGCATTTGGTTGAAAAGGCAATCTTTCTTCCTGAGCCGAACAGTACCGGAAATAATACCAGGATGAATCGAAGAAGGTGTCCATCGTGTCGGTCTCTCTCCTCGCCTGTCCTCCGCAGTCCGGACAGGTGGTTCGGACAAAATCGTCTGTATTCTCAAGAGGGGAGCCCTCAGTCCCCGTAAACACTGCCTCTGAGGGAAGCACCACCGGCAGGTTTTCGTTTGGGACTCCAACGGTTCCGCATCGGTCGCAGTAGATGATCGGGATCGGAGTTCCCCAGTAACGCTGCCGGGATATGCCCCAGTCACGGAGCCTGAACAGAGTGCATTTGCGTCCGAAACCCTTTTCCTCCGCGTGCCGGGTCATGGCCTCCATAGCTTCACCCGAGTCCATCCCGGAAAACGCTCCTGAACGGACAAGTTTTCCGTAGCCCTCAAATGCTTCTTCCAGTTCTTCAGAAGGGGCTTGCCCCTCCGCTACAATGACTTCTTTAATGGGCAATGAATACTTTTGGGCGAATTCAAAATCCCTTTGGTCATGGCCGGGAACAGCCATAACCGCACCCGTCCCGTACTCCATCAGCACATAATTGGCGATCCAAATCGGCACTTCTTCGCCTGTATAGGGATTAACGACCTTCTTTCCCGTATCCACGCCCTCCTTCTCCGCCTCGGCCAGATCTTGCTGTAGCCTCTGTTCGTGGATACTTTTTTTTATCCATTCTTCCAGCCTGACCTTTTGGTCAGAATCCTCGATAAGCCTCGGACACAAGGGATGTTCGGGGGAGATGGCCACAAAAGTGGCGCCGAAGATAGTATCGACCCGGGTCGTGAAGACTTCAATAGCCGCATTATCTCCGGAAACGGAAAATGACACATGGGCTCCAGCGCTTTTACCGATCCAGTTTTTTTGCATAAGAAGGACATGCTCCGGCCATTTGTGGAGGTCTTCATGTCCGGAGAGAAGCTCTTCAGCGTAGTCCGTGATCTTCAAAAACCACTGCTCCATTTCTTTCTGTTTAACCTCTGAAGCACACCGCCAGCACTGGTTGCCGGCTGCCTGTTCATTGGCCAAAACGGTCTGGCACTGAGGACACCAGTTGACCCAGCTTTTTTTGCGGTAGGCCAAGCCACTCTCAAACATTTTAAGGAAAATCCACTGATTCCATCTGTAGTATTCAGGCAGACAGGTGTTGACTTCTCTCGACCAATCGTAATAAAAGCCCATCCTTTTCAGTTGTGTCTTCATATGCGAAATGTTGTCGAGGGTCCATTTCTGGGGGTGAACGCCGCTCTGAATCGCTGCATTTTCGGCCGGCATACCGAAGGCATCCCAGCCTATAGGATGCAGGACATTGAAGCCCTTCATCACCTTATGCCGCGATATCACATCCCCGATGGTATAATTGCGGACATGACCCATATGGATATGGCCCGAAGGGTAAGGGTACATCTCCAGGCAGTAGAACTTCGTCTTCAGGTCGTCTTCAAAAGTTCTAAAGGCTTCCTTTTCTTCCCACAATTTCTGCCATTTCTTTTCAATCTTCTGAAAATCATAGTTTTCCGTCATGGCTGTTCCTACGTGTAGATAAGCTGGTTCGGGGTTTGAAAGTCAGAAAGTCAGTCCCAACCGATCTCCTGACATTCAATTCTCAATATTAGATTTATCCCCTGAAAAAGTCAAATCTCAAGGTGCCTCCATTTGCAGACTTATATCCCTGGTGGGTCTTCGATGAGGATGGAGCGGAGTGCGCTCAATCACGCTTTCTCAACCAAACTCCTTTATTTATGGCCAGAGCTGTCCGGCGTCCACTCTGTCCGTCCGAATAAAATGGTGGCGGGTGGGGGGGTCTTCGATGAGGACGGAGCGGAGTGCGCCGGACAGCTCTGGCCTTTTTGCATAAAACACCCAGGAAAAAATATCCTCAGTTACCGGTTAAAAAAAAGGGAAAGTTGTGGCATAATTCTTTGTTGCCATGCCACTCCTCGACGTCCACAACCTTTCAGCCGGCTACCAGAACGGAAATGTGATTGAAGGCATTTCCTTCTCACTCCAGCCTGGAGAGTTCGTTTCCATCCTGGGCCGCAACGGATCGGGAAAAAGCACCCTGATCAAAGCCCTCCAGGGTCTGCTCAAGAAAGTCGAAGGGACGGTTGAAATTGAATCGGAAAGCGTCTTCTCCATGCCGTCCCAGATGCTTGCCAAGCGGATTGCTTACGTCCCCCAGATATCCAGCCTGTCCTTTCAATTTTCGGTTGAAGAAATCATCCAGATGGGAAGATATGTCCATCAACGGCGGTTGGCAGGGCCTTCGACAGACGACCAAGACACCGTTCAGGAAGTCATAGAACTAACGGACATCGGCCACCTGCGGAAAAACAAAATCGCTCATCTGAGCGGAGGAGAACAGCAGCGGGTTTTTATCGCCCGCGCCCTGGCCCAGAACACTCCTCTCCTCTTTCTTGATGAACCCAGTTCACATTTGGATATCAGCTATCAAATCGAAATCTACAGGATCCTCAAAAGACTCCAGCTTGAGAAGGGAAAAACGATCCTGTGCACAGAACACAACATCAACCTGGCTATCCCCTATTCACAACGCCTGATGCTTCTTAGAGAAGGGAAGATCTATGCCCAGGGCTGTCCTGAAAAACTCATCACCAAGGCCAGTATTCGGGAAGTTTTCGGAGCAGATGTCGATATTCGAGATAACATCCACTCAGGACTCCCTGAAATCTCTCTCATTCCCCAGGCAGAGGAAAAACCCTGATGTTCAAGGCGGCAAAAACTTTCATCTTGATCTTCTTTCTGATCCCCTCTCTTGTTTCGGCCCAGAGGCGCATGCTGACCGATGACCTTGGAGACCGATTCATCAGCGAATCTCCCCCCCAAAGGATCATTTCTCTGGCGCCGAATATCACTGAAATTCTCTTTTCCCTCGGTCTCGAAAGCAACACGGTCGGCGTGACCCGGTTTTGCGATTATCCCTCCCTGGCCCTCATGAAGGAAAAAATCGGGGGAATGGTGGACCCCAATCTGGAAAAAATTTTATCGCTGGAACCAGATCTAATCATCGCCTTCAGGGGCAATCCGCTCAGCCTTATTCAGCGAATGAGAGAACTTAAACTTCCCGTCTTTGTTCTTGAAATGGGAAAAACCCTTGAGGCCGTCTTCGACATCATAACAGAGATCGGAGATGTCACTTGGACAGAAAAGGAAGCTCTCCAGCTCAACAGTTCCCTTGAAAGCCACTACCGAACCATTCTTGCTTCCCTTGAAAAGGTGCGAACCTCCCCGAAAGTCTTTCTCTCTCTCCACGGTATGGGTTTGTGGACATGCGGGCAAGGAAGCTTCCTGGATGACCTGCTCCATAAGGCAAAAGGAAAAAATATCGCCGGGGGCATCAAAAAGAAATGGCTTCTCTTCAACAGCGAACAGCTCATTCACGAAGATCCGGATTTCATCATCATCATCTCGAAATCTAAAAAAGAGTTTGTGGAAGCCGAAAAATGGTTGCTTTCAAAAGCCTACTTCAGAAATATCGAGGCTATAAAAAAGAGGAACATCTTTTTCCTGGACGAAAACTTGACCACACGTCTTGGGCCGCGGATTTTTACTGCTCTAGACGAATTGGCCCACCTCATCCATCCTGATCCCCCTCTGATCCAATGACTCGATTCCAAAAGAAACGGAAACATTTGCTCTTGATTCTGGCGGTCCTTTTCATCCTGGGAATGATGCTCTCTCTTTTTTACGGTCCTGCCACGACCGGATTGAAAGATCTCCGGATATTCCTCAGCCAAAGAAGCAGCGCCCATTCAGCCATCTTACAGATACGCTTGACCAGGGCCATTCTGGCCTTTCTCGTCGGTGCCAGTCTGTCCCTCTCCGGTGCCATCCTTCAGGGTTATTTTCAAAATCCCATGGCCGGCCCTTTTGTCGTCGGTGTCTCATCCGGCGCCTCGTTTGGAGCCGTCCTCTCCATCCAGTTGGGACTGACATTCGGCTTGCTCGGCCTTTCCCTCCAGAGTGTTTTCGCCTTTGCTTCCGGATTCGCTATTGTCTACTTCGTCTATCTTCTCTCTCAGAAGAGGGGAGTGTTCAAAGTCGAGACTCTCCTTTTGACGGGCATCGCCGCCGGCGCCCTGGCATCCGCTTTGACATCGTTGCTCATTTTCCTCAAATCTGACTCTTATGAACAGGCCGTCTTCTGGCTTCTGGGCAGCTTTCATAATGCCGATTGGCATCAGATCTCCACGATTTTCCCCTATTTTCTCCTCTGTTTCCTGATCGCCCAAAGTCTGGCCAAGGATATGAATCTGCTTGTGTTGGGTGATGACACAGCCCAATCCCTGGGTTGTCCCGTTAAAAAGAGAAGAAAGATCTTCCTTGCTCTGTCCACACTGCTGGCCGCATCTGCGGTTTCCGTCAGCGGAATCATCGGTTTTGTCGGCCTCATCGTTCCTCATTGGGTGCGTCTTATCATCGGACCGGATCACCGCTACCTTTTTTTCTATTCTTTTTTCACCGGCGGGGTATTCCTTGTCTTCTGCGACTTGCTGGCCAGAAACCTTCTCTTTTCGACAGAGCTTCCGATCGGCATCATCACCGCCGTCATCGGAGCGCCATTCTTCATCTATCTCCTCAATCAAAATAGATAGAGCCGGGGCGGTCTTGCCCGGCTTTTGCTTCTCATGCTAAAATGGTTAATCCCTATGGAATTTTTCTTTATCCAGGACAGCCGCCGAAAATATAGATACTTTTCTTCCGAACCTTCTTTACCCATCCAGGTCGAATTTTCCCGTCTGAAAATATTTTGGGAGTCGGCAAAAAAAAAGCTCATGCTCCTTCCCCAACGAATCCTCAAAAAGGAACAGGCTTTCGAGCGGGTTTTGAAAATCCAAAATAAGCAGATAACCATTATCTATTCAGGAAGGCTGGCTACCACAAAAATAAAGAGCAAATTTTCCTTCTACCTGCACAAACAGAGGACCAAACACCTGGTCTTTCTCGCCGGAGAATCTATACTGCTCCCCATCAGTGGATTGGCCGCCCTCCTTCCCGGACCGAATATGTTTTTTTATGTTTTGGCCCTTCTGATGATCATTCAATGGCAAGCGGTAAGAGGCATCAACAGGCTGAGAAAAAAGGAACACCTGTTCGTTCCGTCGGCTTCTCTAAAAGAATGGGAAGAAGCCGTTGACAACAGCGATACAGCGGCCTTTCCGTCCCTCCTGGATAGGATTGAAGCAGAACACGGCATCCAGAACGTCCATAAAATATTGGACGGATAACAAACCTCTTTGGATC
>CBFDBS010000012.1:0-17480 GCA_965603105.1 uncultured bacterium | reverse complement strand
ATGGTGTTTTCTTCCCCATCGGGCGGGAAGCGAGCACCCTTGAATCCATATCGTAAAGGAGGTTTCGTGAACATTTTTGTGTTTATCAAGAGGGTTCCTGACACCGAATCTAAAATTCGGATAGACCATGAAAAAAACAACATTGTTGAGGAGGGATTGAACTTTGTCATGAGTCCCTATGATGAATATGCTGTTGAAGAAGCACTTCTCCTCCGCGAAGCCAAAGGCGCTGTAGTGACGGTGTTTTCGGTCGGGCCGCAGGAGGCCGTCTCCACTCTTAAGAAAGCGCTGGCCATGGGTGCTGACGAGGCTGTTCTCATCAAGGATGACAGCCCTGAATCCTACGACGCCCTGAGGACGGCCCGGATCATTGCCGCTGCCCTGAAGACAAAATACCCCGACTTCAACCTTCTGCTGTTCGGCAAACAATCGGTTGGGGCGGACAGTTCACAAGTTCCGGCGATGGTGGCTGAAATATTGGGACTTCCACAAGTGAATGTTGTCACCAAACTTGAATTGGAGGGCAACGCCGGACATGCGTACCGGGAGATAGAAGGAGCGGTGGAGAAGGTCGCCTTTTCCCTTCCGGCAGTCATCAGTGCCCAAAAGGGGCTGAACGAGCCGAGGTATGAAACCCTGAAGGGAATCATGGCGGCCAAGAGGAAGGAGATCCCGATCCTTACGGTTGAGGAACTGGGCCTTGACCCCGAACACCTGCAAACACATCTCGAGTTGATTCAAATGGAGAGCCCGCCTCCCAGAGATGCGGGCCGGGTGATCGATGATGACCCTCCCGTAGCGGCTAAAAAAATGGTTGAGTATCTGAGGGAAGAGGCTAAAGTCATCTAGGAGGATTCAAATGTTTCTTGTATTCATAGAAGTCAGAGACGGCAAAATTAAGAAATCATCGCTGGAGGCACTCTCTGAAGCCCAGAGACGGGCCGATGAGATGGGGACGCAGGCGGCAGCCGCCATTGTGGGTTTTAATCTCGAAGGACTCGCCTCGGAAACATTCCGATATGGCGCTTCAAAAACCTTTGTTGTGGAGCATTCTCTGCTCGGCCAGTATTCTCCATCGGGATATGCCCTTGCTCTCCAAACCCTAGTTGAGGAGATCAAGCCCGAAGCCGTGTTTTTTTCCGCAACATCCATGGGCAAGGATCTCTCCCCGCGCTTGGCGGCAAAACTCGGGGTGAGCCTGGCTTCGGATTGTACAGGGACGGCGATTAGGAATGGGAAGCTGGAGATCGTTCGCCCCCTCTTTGCCGGCAAGGCGCTGGCTTCGTTTGTTTTCAAATCATCTCCGCAGTTGGTCTCCCTTAGGCCGAACGTTTTTCCTCTCAATGAACCCGTCGAAGAAGAGGGGGAGCTCATCAAGAAAGAAATTGCGGTTGCTGAAGATGCTGTCAGAGACAGGGTTGTCGAGACGAAAAAAGCGGAGGGAACCGAGCTGGATGTGACCGAGGCAGAAATCATCATCACAGGAGGCCGGGGAATGAAAGGGCCGGAGAATTTCGATCTGCTCCGCGAGCTGTCTTCTCTTCTTTCCCACTCGGCTGTCGGAGCCTCCAGGTCGGCCGTCGATGCAGGGTGGATAGACCATCAGCATCAGGTAGGACAGACAGGGAAGACGGTTTCCCCCACTCTTTACATGGCCTTCGGCGTATCAGGGGCCATCCAGCATTTGGCAGGGATGTCATCGTCGAAGTTCATCGTGGCGGTCAATAAAGATGCGGATGCTCCCATTTTTAAAGTGGCCGACTTTGGGATCGTAGGAGATCTTTTCCAGGTCATTCCTCCGCTCAAAGAGGAATTGAAAAAGGCGCTATCGGAGTAGGCCTCGCCCGGGCCGCAAGGAAATATCGGCACCGAAGGAGCACTCTTCCCATTTTAGCCGACCTCGGGGCGGGGGAAGACTCCGGGTCGGTTCACTTGATGATGTCTTCTTCAGCTCCCGGGAAGGTCAAATCGGATTGTATGATGTCCAGACGCATCTGATTTCGTTCCGAACGGGTTTCCCCGACGCTGGTGACGTAGATTGCGGGCTGGTCGACAACCGGGCATTTGTTCTCGCAAATGCCGCAGCCTGTACAGGGTTCCGTTTCAATGACAGGAGCCAGAGGTGTCTTTAAAACGCCGTCAGGGCGGAAGACTTCGATTTTAATAAATTTGATGGCCTTGGGAGAAACCGGGCAGTGCTCTTCGCAAACGATGCAGGGATCACCGAATTTCCAGGGGATACAGCGGTTCTTATCCACCCACGCAGTGCCAATTTTGATTTGATTTTTTGCCTCGATGGTCATCTCCTGGATGGCTCCTGTGGGGCAGACTTGTGTGCATAGGGAGCAGTAGTATTCGCAGTAGCCGATTTTAGGCACGAGCATGGGGGTCCAAATTCCCTCCGGCCCGGCTTCGGTTAGAGCCGGCTGCAGGGCATTTGTAGGGCAGACCTTCATGCATTCGCCGCATCTGACGCATTTTTGCAGGAATAAATCTTCGGGAAGTGCGCCGGGCGGGCGGATGAGTTTTTCGGAAGCACGGGTTTTTGACGGAGAAATCCTGAAGAAGGGGACGGCCACTGTTCCCAATACCGTAGTCAGGAGAAGCCTGCGTCGCGAGAGATCGACGGATTCTAAACTTTCTGGAGTGAGCTTGACCGGAAAGGTGATGGCGCTTGTCGGGCAGATTGCACCGCAAGTGAAGCAGTAATCACACTCGGAACTCTTCCACTCCTCATTAGGGAAGGGATTAGCTAGAGTCTGGCAGTGGATCGTGCACAGGTTGCATTTGATGCATTTGTCTTCAGACACTTTGAGTTTGAAAAGATTGAAGCGGCTGGCCAGGCCGAGGAAGGCGCCGAGGGGACAGAGGTACCGGCACCAGAATCGCTCCCTATTCATGTTCAGCAGAACTAAACCGAGAAAAATGGCTCCGATGAAGAAACCCTGGATGAAGACGGCATTGATGTCCAGTTTCTCGAAGAATTGCACAAGCACGTCTCCCCATGAACTGAGATTGATCTTGTACATTATGCCTATCAAACTGTGGATAGAAAAATCGGCGGCGGGCAGGAAGCCGACGACAAACGAGCGGTAGAGAAGGGAAAGAGGATCGAGGACTCCCACTAGGTCGAGAGTGAAGACGGTGCTGACGAGTATAAAAATAAGGATGTAATATTTCCAGGCAAGGCGTTTGTCTTTGAACGTCTTCAGGCGTTGCGGGCGGTGCAGTTTTGTCTTCTTGAAGACCCAAGAAAAAAACTGATGGACGGCTCCCAAGGGGCATACCCAGCCGCAGACCGCACGTCCCAGGAAGAGGGTCACCACCAGAGTAATGGAGGAGAGAATGAAGGCAAGGAACACAGTTCTGGAGGCGATCAGAGTGGCCAGGGCCAGCAGGGGATCAAAATGAAAAAAGACTTCCACCCGGCCGATATAATCCTCTCCAGGGAAACGCGTGTTGAGGAGGAGCAGGAAGAAGAGGGCAAAAAAAAGGGCCTGGCTCAGGATGCGGAGAGTCTGGAGAAAGCGAAACTTTTTAGACCGTTCTTTTTTCAATTTTGAGCTTCTCCAGGTCGTTCTCTCCCAACCCTCTCTCTTTGGACAGCTGAAGGTAGCGCAGTTCCTGAGGGGGGATGTCGAGGAATGTCGCTCCCAGGGCGTCGATGGCAACATAGTCCGTTCCGGCCGCGACTGTTTGGAAGATTTTTACATCAGAGAGACGCCCTCCCTGAGGGCCGTTTCGAATGAGCAGGCGGTAGGCGTCGAGTACGGTGAGAACAGGCTTGAAGAAACGAGCCAGGTCGAGCATCGCGTAGTCCAAATTTTGATGGAGCTGGTTCCGGTTTCCTCCCAAGGCACCCAACCAATTTTTCATCCCCAGGGTGACCCGGGAGAGACTGTGTGTTTTGGTGGCCGGGACGTTGATGATTTTATCCACTTCGACAAAATCCGAATAGACCTCCCAATCCTTGAACCATTCTCCGCTGAGGGGCAGCTTTTTCAGCTTGAATTCATTGGGGAAAGGTGTTTTGGCTCCCGCCTTTTTAGCGGCCTCGGCAATCCCGGAGCGAACATAGGTTCGCTGGGCGGGGTTGCAGGGATTGTCCATAACAGTGACCTGCTTGGCCCCAGCTTCAAAACAGAGTTCGACCAAAGTTTTGATCACCTCTGGATTGGTGCAGGCTCCCTGTTCCGGAGTCCTGTCCCATCCTATGTTGGGTTTGACCAAAACTTTGTCCCCGCGGGATACAAAACGATCCATCCCACCTAAAACGGAAATGGCCTCCTTGGTGATGAGGCCTGGTGATTCACCCTGAATTAGAGCCAGATCGGGAGGTGTTTCCGTTTGGGCAAAAAGGCGTGGATGCAGGCTGAGGAATGCGCTCCCCGCCGCCATATTTTTAAGAAAATCTCTTCTTTTCATCCCTGTCATTATCCTTTCCCAAGAGATTGCATGTATTTTATGATTCCCTCGTATATTCCTTGAGCGACAGTTTGCCGGTATTGAGGATTGGTGAGCCTGTCTTCTTCGAGGGCGTTACTGAGATGAGAAATTTCCACCAGGATGGAGGGCATTTCGCCTCCGATGAGAACCCAAAACGGGCCTCCCTTGGCGCCTAAGTTTTTGACGTCTTGGTATTTTGAAGACAGGGATCCGACCAGGTTCTTTTGGATTTGATTGGCCAGCTCTCTGGATTCGATCAGTTTGTTTGCGCGGATGATTTTTTCAAGGATCTCCCTCTGCTGGCTGATGTTCTTGGTGGTTGTGGCGTTTTCCATGGCGGCTATCTTGAGCACATTGGGATCCTGGGAGAAATTGAGAAAAAAGGTTTCAATCCCCGACCGCTTTCTGTTGGACCAGGAATTGGCATGGACGGAGATAAATATGTCGGCCTGCTTCTGATTGGCAATGACAACCCTGTTTTCGACAGGAACGAAGATATCCGTTTCTCGTGTCAGAATGACCTCGAGGCCTTTGTTCTGAAGGATCAATGTTTTCAACCGTTCACAGACATCCAGAACGATATCTTTCTCGTAAGTCCCCTTTTTTCCTACGCATCCCGGATCTTTGCCGCCGTGTCCGGGATCGATGACAATCCGCTGGATTCCCAAACCGAGCTGGCGGACCATGCTGTACCCTTCTTGTGTGGGCTGGGCGGGCTGGCTGACTTTGGGAGTCTCGGGTTTTTCTGAAGGGGATACTGGGGAAATATCAATGACGATCCGGAAGGGATCATGGAGAGGGAAGACATGGTAATCTTTAACCTTGGAGAAATCCAAATCCACGACGATTCTCGCTGTTGTCTCAGTCTTCTGCGAAATGCGGATTTGACCGATGTATCCGTTTTGAACGGAAATGGCCTTTCCCTGGAGGATGGGATTGAGTTTCGTTTGAAAAATATCGACATAGACGCGGTCCGGAGAGGACAGTTGACTGGAGGTGTATTCTCTCACTTTTCCGATATCGATAACAATCCTGGTGAAAGATGGATGGGTGTGGTAGCGAAGGTTGTAGATCTCGACCCGCTTGTCGGCCTGAAAAGAGTGGCCTTGAAAGGATCCGGCCAGGAAAATACAGCCAAGAAGCAGCAGGGAGGATTTGATGAAGCGCATTTTCCTCGTTATTATATGATATGAGGGACTATCTGTCATCCACCCTCTCAAGCGCCAAATTTCTTCAGCTTTTCCGCGTGAGCCAGCATGAGAGGCATGGCCGACAGAGCGGGGAATCGGCCCAGGTAGCCCCGCGAACATTCTTTCTCTGAAAAGAATCGCACATCATCGGTGAGTGCGGTGTGGGAATGGATCAGAAATGGATTGGGATGCCACGAGTGTGACTTGAGTGAACAGGGTGTGGAGTGGTCGGAGGTGACGACAAGCACTTCTGGATTGAGGGCCAGCAAACGGGGGATAAAAGCATCCGTTTCGCTTATGGCGGAAACCTTAGCTTCGAAATTTCCGTCTTCTCCAGCTGCATCCGTCTGTTTGATATGGAGATAAAAGAAAGTGTAATTGGCGAAAAATTTCTCGGCTGCGGTGAAGACATCCTCAATTGTGGGGCCGGCATCCACCGGTTCCATTCCGACCAGCTTGGCGAGACCCCTGTACATAGGATAGTTGGCCACTGCCAGGGGCTTGAGTCTGTACAGTCGGTCCATAGTCGGAAGAGACGGGCATTTGGAAAAACCGCGCAGGAGGACGGTGTTGGCTTTGTGAGAATCTTTGAGAAGGGAAGTTGCGTTGTCGATGAAAGTGTTGACGATCCGGGCCGTCTGTTCGGCCTCTTCATGGCTGGATTGAGTGAGGATCGGGGGTTTGTTGTCTTTCTGAGGGTCGGCGTCCGTCAGGGCATCCGAAAGGCCTTCCTTGGAGAAGCGGACAACGAACCTGTGTTCCTTGCCGGGATAAAGGCTGATTTTTGCACCCTCTATGCTCTGCAGTCCAGCATTCAATTGAGCACACAGAAGTTCATTTTCCCCGGAGGGAATTCGGCCGGCGCGGCGGTCAGTGATGAGCCCCCCCCGGAGGGTGGCGAAATTTCCCCGGGCGACCATATCGTTGGGGCCGACAGCGACACCCACTCCCAGGGCCTCGAGTATTCCGCGTCCCAAAAGGTGCTTGAATGGGTCGTACCCGAAAAGCGAAAGGTGGGCAGGGCCGCTCCCGGGGGTGATGCCCATTGAAACGGGCTCCGTCAACCCGCATGAACTCCGGGCGGCCAAGGCATCCAAATGGGGAGTATCGGCTGTTTCCAGTGCTGTTTTTCCATCCACGGGAATCCCACCCAGCCCGTCCATAACCAGGAGGAAAATTCGAGACGGAGTTTCGAGGCTCAATTGGGGAGCTAATTTTTCCCAGTCCATTAGAAAAACACTATAAGAAATTTGTCATTCGAAGTCAATTTTTTCCGGGCAGTGAGCAGCGCACGCCCCCTATCACCGGGCCGCCTTTTCCCTTTTTAGCGGGAAAATATAGCGTTGGCCTTGCTCCCTTCAGATTCTTAACGCCGCCACACCACCCATCCATTTTAGGCTGCAGGTTTTTTCCCCCTAAAAAAGGTGGCAGCTGCGCAACTCGCCTGTCTGCTCATCGTACGATTCCATGATTTGTGTTGATCAAACCTCTTCCCTTCACTTTTACATGCTCAATACATGCTCGCTGTCCGTTAAAAACGGATGCCCTCAAAAAGCGACTCGGCCAGGCTGAATCTTCAATGGTCGCTTCAACCAACCCTGTATTTTCCCGCTAAAAAGGGAAGAAAACCATTTTTTCTAGATTGGCCACAGCATTTCTGATAAAATCGGTACATGGATAAAGTCGTTGTTCTCGATTTTGGCTCGCAGTACACACAGCTCATCGCCCGGAAAATAAGAGAGCTCGGAGTTTTTTCTGAAATCCTCCCTTTTGATGTCTCTCTCCGAAGGCTCAAGCAGGAACATCCGGCCGCCCTCATTCTTTCGGGAGGGCCTCAAAGTGTGTATGCGGACCAGGCCCCCCTCGCTCATCCAGAAGTCTTCCAAATGGGAATTCCTGTCCTCGGCATTTGTTATGGACTCCAGATTATGGCCCATTTATTAGGAGGGAAGGTCGCCCCTACCAAAAGAAGGGAATACGGCTTCGCCTCGCTGGACATCAAAGACAGAAGAGGACTTCTGTCCGGTCTCCGAGACAAGAACCAGGTCTGGATGAGCCACGGGGACAAAGTTCAAAGGGTCCCTGAGGGATTTATTGTCTCAGGAGTAACATCCTACGCCACCACAGCAGTGATAGAGAACAGAAAAAAGAGCTTGTTTGGCGTTCAGTTCCATCCGGAGGTCATCCACACCAGACAGGGAAAGAAGATCCTTTCCAATTTTGTTTTTTCCATCGCGCGCTTGAAGCCAGATTGGTCGATGGTTTCGTTCGTCCAGACTAAAGTCGAAAAAATCCGCAAGCAAGTGGGCAAAGGGCATGTCATCTGTGGGTTGAGCGGCGGTGTCGACTCTTTGGTCACCTCGCTCATCGTTCACAAGGCAGTCAAAAAAAACCTTCACTGTCTCTTTGTCGACAATGGGCTCCTACGGAAAGGGCAGTACCTTGACCTCATGGAAAAGTTTCGCAAGAAATTTTCCCTCAATGTTGTCGGAGTCGACGCATCCGAGATTTTCCTCGACAGGCTTCAGAAAGTCACATCCCCGGAGAGGAAGAGAAAAATAATAGGAGAGGCCTTTATCCATATTTTTGAAAAAGAAGCGCGCAAAATTGGCCACGTGAAGCATCTGGCTCAAGGAACCATTTATCCGGATGTGATTGAAAGCAATCCCGTGAAGGGGCCTTCTTCCAGTATCAAATCCCACCACAATGTCGGCGGTCTTCCTGAGGGGCTGAATTTTCAACTTGTCGAACCCCTCCGTGAGCTGTTCAAGGATGAAGTGAGGGCCCTGGGAGAGGAATTGGGTGTGGACAGGGACTTCATCCACCAGCATCCCTTTCCCGGGCCGGGGTTGGCCGTAAGAATCGTGGGGGAGGTGACGCGGGAACGCTTGAGGATTCTCAGGGAAGCCGACAGCATCCTCTTGGCGGAAGTCAAAAAAGCCGGCCTGTACAGGAAACTCTGGCAGGCCTTTGCCGTCCTGCTGCCGGTCCGATCTGTTGGAGTGATGGGAGACCGGAGGACGTATCAAAGGGTTGTCGTCATCCGGCTTGTCCAGAGCGTAGACGGAATGACAGCCGACTGGTTTCCGGCGGACTCGCGTCTATTGAACAGGATTTCCAACCGCATCGTCAATGAAGTTGAGGGAGTCAATCGGGTTGTTTATGACGTCACTTCCAAGC
Organism: uncultured bacterium; assembly: GCA_965603105.1. GTDB lineage: Bacteria > Acidobacteriota > Aminicenantia > Aminicenantales > Aminicenantaceae > CBFDBS01. Next base: position 8,664 of record CBFDBS010000012.1, on the reverse strand, counting down.
CTCCTGGAACCATCGAATGGGAATGACCATGGACTCCTCTTTTATCCATCTCCACTCCCACTCTGAGTACAGCGTCCTCGACGGGGCCTTGAAAACGAAGGACCTGGTCAGCGCCGCCTATGAGAACAATATGCCGGCTGTCGCTTTAACAGATCACGGCAACATTTTCGGTGCCGTCACTTTTTTCCGTGAGGCAAAGGAACGAAAGGTCAAGCCGATTCTAGGGTGTGAAGTCTACGTCGCCCCGCGGAGCCGGTTTGACAAGAGTCCGGAGAATAAGGGCCCCCGGCATTTCCACCTCATCCTCTTGGTCAAGGATGAAAAGGGGTACAAAAACCTCTGTCAGCTCATTACGCACAGCTATCTCGAGGGTTTCTACTACCGGCCCAGGGTCGACAAAGAGTTGCTGGCCCGATATGGAGAAGGCTTTATCGCCCTTTCCGGGTGTTTGCAAGGGGAGATCAGTCACTATCTCAGCCTGGAAATTGAAGATAGAGCCGAGGAGGCGGCTCTGGAGTACTCCTCCCTCTTCCCTGGCGGGAATTTTTATATCGAAATCCAGGATCACGGCCTAGAACTTCAGAAAAAAGTCAAACCCCAACTCATCCGCTTGGCGAGGAAACTGAATCTTCCCCTCATCGCCACCAATGATGTTCACTACCGGAACAGAGAAGATGCGGAAAGTCAAGATGTCCTTCTCTGTATCCAGACCAACAGGAAAGTAACCGATGTGGAACGCATTCGGTTCGGCTCGGAGGAGTTTTACTTCAAGACCAGCGAAGAGATGATGGAACTCTACAAGGACACGCCCGATGCGGTAGAAAACTCCACCAAAATCGCTGCCCAGTGCAACTTCGATTTCCCTTCCACAGGCTATTTCCTGCCTAATTTTAAATCTCCAAATGGTCTTTCCTTGAGTGAGTATATTGAACGGGTGGCCAGAGAGGGTTTTGAAGAACGCATCGGTGCGCTCGCCCAAGCCAGGGGTGAGGCGGTTTTTGCCCTTCGAGATGAATATTTGAAAAGGCTCGAAAGAGAGATCCATCTTGTCAAGGAGATGGGTTTCGAAGGGTATTTCTTGATCGTTTGGGATCTTATCCGGGAAGCCAAGTCACAAGGCATTCCGGTCGGGCCTGGAAGGGGATCGGCAGCGGGGAGTCTTCTGGCCTACAGTTTGGGCATTACCGATCTGGATCCCATCGAGTATGGACTTCTCTTCGAGCGGTTCCTCAATCCAGAACGCATCAGTCTGCCCGACATCGATATCGACTTTTGCGGGCGGAGGAGAGATGAAATCCTCGCCTATGTCAAGAAAAAATACGGGCAGGAAAATGTCTGCCAAATCATCACCTTTGGGACCATGGCTGCCAGAGGATCCGTCAGAGATGTCGGACGCGTTTTGGAGGTGCCGCTTCCTGAAGTGGACAGGATCGCCAAAATGATTCCCCCTTTCGGTCCGGAGGCCACTATTGAGGGTGCGCTCGCCCAGATTCCTCAGTTGAAGGAATTGAGGGATCAGAATGTGAAAATCGCCAACCTTCTTGTGGTTGCCCAAAAGCTGGAGGGGCAGGTGCGGCATCCGTCAATCCATGCGGCCGGAATTGTCATCACTCCCAAGCCCATTGTGGAGTTCATGCCTATCTACCAATCCGCTAAAGGAGAAATCACCACTCAGTTCCCGATGGGGGATATCGAAGCCATCGGCCTCCTTAAAATGGATCTGCTCGGACTTCGGAATTTAACGGTGATCAAAGATGCCGTCGAACTGATTGCGAAAGATTCAGACGAATATATCGATTTGGACAATCTCCCCTTAGATGACAAGAAGACTTTCGCGCTATTCCAGGGAGGGAACACAGACGGAGTTTTTCAGTTTGAAAGCCCGGGGATGAAGGATCTTTTGAGGAAATACAAGCCGGAAACATTCCGGGATTTGATCGCCATGAATGCCCTCTATCGGCCCGGGCCTCTAAAAAGCGGGATGACCGATGAATTCATCAAATGCAAGCATCATCCCGACCGGATTGCCTATGAAGCGCCGGAATTAGAGCCCATCCTTCAGGAGACAAAAGGACTCATCGTCTATCAAGAACAGGTCATGCAGATTGCAACCTCGCTCGCTGGTTTTTCCATGGCCGAGGCCGATATTCTACGCAAAGCGATGGGGAAGAAGAAAACGGCTGTCATGAAAGCCCAGAAACAGCGGTTTGTTCAAGGAGCAAAGGAGAGGGGATTGAGCCAATCCAAGGCCAGCAAGATATTTGAACAGATCAATTATTTTGCCGGATACGGTTTCAATAAGTCCCACAGTGCAGCTTACGCACTCCTTGCCTACCGGACGGCCTACCTGAAAACTCATTATCCCGTCTATTTCCTTGCAGCCCTGCTGACCTCCGAAGCGGAGAGGGGCGCAACTCCTCAGGTGATCAAGTACATCAACGAGTGCAAAGAAATGGGAATCGAAGTTCTGCCTCCTGATATCAATGCCAGCGACTTCAATTTCGTCGTTTCCGGAAAGAGCATCCGGTTCGGGCTCTCCGCTGTCAAAAATGTAGGAGAAGGAGCGGTAAGGGCTTTGCTTCAGGCTCGAGAGAAGAGGGGGAAGTTTACGTCTCCGTTTGAAATTTTCGAGGATGTGGATTCAAAAACGTTTAACCGGAAGGTGATCGAAAACCTGATCAAAGCCGGAGCCCTTGACTCTCTGGGATGGAAGAGGTCCCAGCTTTTTCATCTCGTGGATAGAATGATCGACTATTCACACGACTTGCAGAAGCTCAAGTCCACCAAGCAGAATCAACTGTTCGGTCCCGGCTATATAGAATCTCCTCCGATCCCTCAAGAAGTTGAAAAAATGGGGGAGTGGGATGAACCGTTGTTTTTATCCTATGAGAAAGACGCCTTGGGTTTTTACATAACAGGACATCCGCTGACCCAGTTCGGAAAGAATTTGAAGAGACTTATCTCTCATTCCATAAGTGACCTGGATGAAAACAATGACTTCAACAGCGAGATCCGTTTGGCCGGCATCATCAATTCGGTCAAACAGCTCAAGACCAAAAAGGATGAAAGGATGGCCACCTTTGTTTTGGAAGATCTGAGCGGAAGGATCGAAATTGTGGTCTTTCCTGATTATTATAAACAGTTTTATGAGCACCTCAGGGAAGATCTGTTGGTCTGGATCAAAGGGAAATTCCTGGGAGAGGGGGAAGGACAGAGGATCCACTTGTCGCAGATTGCGCCACTTTCCGATGCCTTCCAAAAAAACGCCAAAAGGGTGGTTCTAAAAATATTGCTTCCCGGGCTTGAAGACTCTGTTTTTGAAGAATTGAAAACCATCCTGGACAAATACCGGGGGGATTGTCCTGTCCTCTTCGAGCTGCAAACCCCCCATGCCTACCGGATGGTTGTTCAGTCCCCTGAAGCCCAGAGTGTGAAGCCCTCCGAGGATTTCACCAAGAACGTGGAGTTGCTTCTCGGGGAAGATACCGTCTTGATTGAGTACTGATGGTGAACGATGTTTAAACTGATTGTCGCCGATTGTGCGCCTTCCATTTTTAATGCTATCCAAGCCGCTCTGCCTGAAGCGGAGTTCGAGATTTTCCCGTTTTCGGATGGAACCGAAGTGATCAAGTCTCTGGATAGAATAAAGCCCGATGCCCTTCTCTTGAATCTTTTTCTCAAAGCCAAGGATGGGTATGATGTCTGTCATTTCATCAACAGCCATGACCGTTTTCAAAAAATCCCTCTTTTTCTCCTCAAGGGAGCGTTCGAGCCCGTGGATGAAGAGAGGCTCTCAGGCCTTAAATATTGGGAAATGATAGAGGAGCCATTTGACTCGAAGATCTTGGCCTTGAAAATAAGGGAGGCCGTCGAAGGTGGAGATGAGCCGCCGATCCTTCCTGAAGAACCAGTTCTCGAAGGTGATCCCCTCACCTCCTCCGGCTCCGGTCGAGACGTCAGGGATTGGGTTGTAGAAATCCTGGGGCGGAACGAGAACAGGATCAGACAGGAGGTTCGAAGTTTGGTGCTTGATGATGTCAAGAAACTCCTCAAGGAAAAAGGATTTTCAAACGCCAAACATGGGGAGGGGGCTGACGAAAAGGAGTGAACATCGGGGGGCGCAGATGAGGATTGGAGACAGAATAGTTCGTCTGGAATCCTGCTCCTCGACCAATGATGTCGCCAAAGATTTGGCCGCACAAGGAGAGCCCGAAGGGACTGTGGTCATCGCTGAAGAGCAAACAAAGGGAAGGGGCCGTCTGGACCGCAGATGGTTTTCTTCAAAAAACATGGGATTGTATGCTTCGCTTCTGCTTCGGCCGCGACAAAGCGACGTCTCTTTGCTGACTCTTATGGGAGGCGTGGCCCTCTGTGAGGCCGTCCGGGCATCTTGTGGGACACGTATCTGTCTCAAATGGCCAAATGATCTTTTGTGGAAAGGGAAGAAACTCGGGGGGATCCTTTGTGAAGGCAGCATGGTTGGAAATTGCTTAGAATACGTCATCCTCGGATTCGGCTTGAATATCCGGTTTGAGAGAGACGACTTTCCTGACGGCATCCAGACCTCCGCCACATCCGTCAAGCAGATCATCGGCGAGGACCCCGATCCCGATATCCTTCTATCCCAATTGTTGAGGCAGCTCGACAACTGGTATGATTGTTTTTTAAGCCGTTCTAGGCGGGAAATCACATCCGCCTTTATGGAACGCTCGTGTTTCCCTCTGGGGGGGGAGCTGGAGATCGAAACAGCGAGGGGAACCGTCTCCGGTCTTTTCCGCGGCCTCGGCTCTCAGGGAGAGCTGATCTTGGAATCGGCCGAGGGAAGGAAAGCCTATTTTGAGGCGGAGATCCGATCACTTCTTGCACCTTAGGAGATTTGACATGTTATTAGCCATTGACATCGGGAACACGAATATCGCCGCGGGTGTATTCGAGGAAAGTAAACTCCTCAGAAACTGGAAAATTCAATCCGAGAGGGGAAAGACGTGCGATGAATACGCCGTGACTCTTTTAAGCCTTTTTACTCTTTCCGGACTCGACACCAAAGAGATCACCGGAGTCATTATCTCCAGTGTTGTCCCTCCTTTGACGCCTGTCTTCCAGGACTTGAGCCGAGACCAGTTCGGCCTCAAGCCTCTTGTCCTCGGGCCCGGATTGAAAACCGGCATGCCGATTCTCTATGAGAATCCCCTTGAAGTAGGCGCCGACAGAGTGGCCTCCGCAGTGGCCGGATACGCCAAGCATGGCGGGCCACTCGTTATCGTCGATTTCGGAACGGCCACCACTTTCGATGCGGTCTCCGGACGGGGAGAGTATTTGGGCGGAGCGATAGCACCCGGAATTCAAATTGCAGCTGAAGCCCTTTCCTTAAAAACCGCCAAACTTCCCCGTGTGGAGATAAAAATGCCGAAAATGGCCATCGGCCGTTCTACGGCGGCCAGCATGCACAGCGGCCTCTATTTTGGTTACATAGGACTCGTGTCCCATATCATCATCAAAATAAAGGCGGAATTGGAGACAGAGTCCATAGTCGTTGCCACCGGCGGATTGGCGTCCCTTTTTTGCCAGAAGATCGACACCATCGATCACAACGAACCCCATCTTGTTCTTGAAGGCCTGCGCATCCTATTCGAAAGGAACAGAGCCGACAATCTCTAGCCGGGCCATGACATCTAAACGGATATCGGATAAAAGAAGTCTTTATTTCCAGACGATCGCACGGGATTTCTTCGAGAGCAGAGGGGCTCCTTTTTTTCTCTCTTCGAAGGAGTTGTCGCTGATTGAAGAGTGGGAGAAAGAGGGTATCCCTCTCCGTATTGTGCGCGAAGGAATCGCCAGTTCCTTCTCTTCGCGCCGTTGGAGGGGAGGAGGCAGAGGAAAGATTTTTTCGCTCACTTTCTGTGCCCCTTATATCCAGCAGGCCTTCGCCATGTATAAAGAACGGACTGTGGGCAAAGAACAGAGAAACAGGAACGTCGAGGACAAAAAGAAGGCGGTCGGGAAGGCCGTTGCTCGGTTTGTAAAAAATATTCCTCCTCAAGTCCATTGGTTGGAAGTTCCCTACCTCAGAGTGATAGACGTACTTCCGGTCTGTTCGGATGAAGACTTGGAAAAGATGGAAGAGGAAGTTGAATCCCTTCTCTTTTTAAAGGCAGGACGAGAAGATAAAAAAGAGGCGCGGAGGGCGGTGGCAAGTGAATTCCCCGCTGCCGGTCCGGAGGAAGCCGGCCAGCTGATGCGTATCAAGTTGATCAAGCTCATGAGGGAAAAACACAGGATTCCCCATATCGCCCCCTTTCATTACTGAATCCGCCAATGGTTTCCCGAATCGTTTCTCTGCTCAAAAAACACAGACAGGGATTGAGCTTTGGCAAGATAGCCGCCAAACTGTACCTGTCTTCGCGAGAAAGGATCGAGCTGAAGAAACACCTCCACACGCTCCACGCCGGAGGTGTAGTGATCCTGAGCCAAAAGAAGTATTTCCTCCGTCCACGAGCCGGCATCATTCAAGGGGAATTGATCACCAGCCAGCCGGGATTTGCCTTTGTCCGGCCTGACGAAAATTCCGGAGAGGATGTCTATATTCCAATGAAGTCTACCGGAGGAGCCTTGCTCGGAGACAGAGTCGAGGTTTTTGTCAAGGAAGGGAGGAGGGGCAAGCCCGAAGGCCGGATCACGCGTATTTTGCAAAGAAAGAAAAAGGTTATTCTCGGACTTTACAGGGAACGTGCCGGACAACCCTTTGTCCGGCCTCTAGAAGCCCACTTGGCCGAAGACATCCCCTTTAAAAACACCACCGGAAGCCGATTGAAGGAGGGGATGGTTATCTCCATCGACAGGAAAAGTTTGAGTCTGGACCGGGTTTTGGGTGATCTCGAAAATCCCGGAGTCGACACTCGGATCGTCATTTTCAGCCACAGTTTGAAGGTTGCGTTCGGCCTCGATGCGGAAAAGCAGGCGCAAGGGATTCCGTCTCGAATCCCGTCTAGTGCGCTGCTGGGGAGAACCGATTTTCGGAATTGGATGTCCATCACCATCGACGGAGAAAATGCCCAGGATTTCGATGATGCCGTCAGTATCCGCAAGCTCCCGGGTGGGAATGTCCTTTTGGGTGTCCATATCGCCGATGTCTCTCACTATGTCGAGCCGGGCTCGGCCCTTGAAGAAGAGGCTTTAGCCAGGGGGACAAGCGTCTATTTTCCCGGCTTGACTCTGCCCATGTTTCCCGAGAGGCTCGCCAACGAGATCTGCAGCCTGCGGCCCAGAGAAGATAAATTGACCATGACAGTTCTTCTCGAAATCGACCAGGAGGGAAACACGGTGAGTTCGGATTTCCACCCCTCTGTGATCAGAACTGCGGAACGGATGACCTATACATCGGTCTTGAAAATTCTTGAGGGAAATGTGAAGGAGAGTAAAAAGCACAAAGCTCTGGTTCCGGATTTGTTGTTGATGAAAGAACTGGCTCTGCGGCTCCGGGAGAAGAGAAACTTACAGGGAAGCCTCGATTTTGACCTTGCCGAACCTGAGCTCATCTATGAAGGAGAGGTCCTTCATGCGGTGGTGGCCGCGGAGCGCAACGAAGCCCATTGTCTTATCGAAGAATTTATGGTCGCCGCCAATGAAGCGGTGGCGATATTTCTGACATCTGAAAACCGTGCTTTCCTCTACCGGGTTCATCCCCCCCCTTCGGTGGAAGCCTTGTCCAAGCTGGAAAAAATCCTGGCTTCTTTCGATCTCTCCCTTCCCTCCCCCAAAAAGGTCAGGGCGAAAGACCTGCAAAAAGTTCTGGAAAAAGCCGCGGGGAGTGCAGAAGAGAAGTTTCTCAATTTTCAACTGCTGAGGAGCCAAAAGATCGCCTTCTATTCGGCTGATAACGAGGGCCACTTTGGATTGGCCAAAGACGTCTACACCCACTTCACCTCTCCTATCAGGCGCTACCCGGACCTAATCGTTCATCGGGTCCTGAAGAACACCCTGGAAGGTGAAGCGAAGGATTTGACATCCCTGGATTTCCTTGCCCGCCACTGTTCAGAACTGCAGAGGAATGCGGAGGCGGCCGAAAGAACTCTTGTGGAATGGAGAATCTTCCGCTTCCTTAAGGGGAAACTGGGTGACCTTTTTGATGGGATCGTGACGGATGTAGTCCGGGCGGGGGTGGCCGTAGAGTTGAACGACTATTTTGTGACCGGATGGATCCCTTCCTTCGATCTGGGCCAAGCGTTTCTTTTCAGAAAAACGGAGAAGAAAATGATCGACCGGAGGACAGGAAAAGTGATCGGGCTCGGATATCCTGTCTGTGTTCGGCTCGACGCCGTCGACCCCTTAAGGCGGAGGATGACACTTGCGCTCTGTGACACATAGCAGGGGACAGGATGAGGCCTATTTCATGGGTCCTGTCCGGCTCCCCCCCATGGGGGTCAGGCTTTCGTAACTTTCGCAATTTATGTTATTTCACTTTAACATTTTCAGTTTCAAACTTTGGAACTGGTGAGTTCGAGGATTACGAAAGTTTCGAAAGCCTGACCCCAAATGGGCCTCCTCCGCCGGCCACCCATTTCATAGGCATATGTAAGGGATGAGGAGGCACATGGTTTTGTGTTATAATGCACGATCGGATCACAACAGCTTGAAACGATGAAAATCACTTCTTTCGACGCCTGG
>CBFDBS010000011.1:0-17706 GCA_965603105.1 uncultured bacterium | reverse complement strand
CCGTACCAGATCCCCAGAATGAACCAGGAAAAGGCCGTCAGCAGAATGAGTGCCAAATTGGCCTTTCTCGTTTTCCTCCAAATCCAGCCGAAAAGGATGAAAAGAATGATGGATGTATGAAAGACAAAAAAGAAGAGATTTAGAAATTCATACATAAAAAGATCTCATTTTGGTCCGATCCATCCCTTCCGGGTTGCTCTTCCTTAAGCAAATATTTAACCTGACCTATTCAGGTTAATTTCTTATTCATCGGCCGTCAAATGACGATATTGTTCCCGGAGCCTGAATTTGAAAATTTTAGAAGAACCGGTTTTGGGCAAGGAATCCGTAAAGATGACCTTTTTGGGTGATTTGAAGTGAGCCAACCGTTTCCGGCAGTGATTAATGATGTCGGATTCCTCCACCTTCTTGTCCTTTTTTAGGACCACGACCGCCATCACCTTTTCTCCCCAAACAGGATCGGGCAAACCGATGACAGCTGCTTCCAGGACCTGCGGATAGGCATAAAGGACGTTCTCCACTTCAACGGAATACACATTCTCCCCGCCGGTGTTGATCACATCATCCATTCTGTCCACAAAGGTAATGTATCCCTCGTCATTGACAACGGCCAGATCTCTTGTGTGCAGCCATCCGGCAACAATCCGTTTGGAGGTTTCCTCTTCCCGGTTCCAGTATCCCGGCGTGATGGTTTCGCCTCTGACGATGACCTCCCCAACATCCTTCTCATCTGCTTTTGCCTCGCTCCCGTCTGCCTTGATAACCTTAAGTTGCACGCCGGAGAACGGCCTTCCTGTGGTCACTTTGAACCGGAATTTCTCCTCATGGGAAAGGCCGGACATGTTTTCCCTGAGTTTGGATATGGTCAGAAAAGGACTTGTTTCGGTTAAACCATAGGTCTGGATGTAGTCACAGCCTATTCTTTCCATGACTTGTTTTACGACTTCGGCGGCAATAGGGGCTCCGCCCGAGAGAACCAATCGTAGAGAGCTTAAATCATAGTCCTCCAGACGGTCATCTTTAACTAAAAGGTTGAGCATGGTCGGAATGAAATTGCTCAGAGTCACTTTGTGTTCCTGGATAGCAAACAGAACGGTTTTGCATTCAAAGAAGGGGACGATCACGTGCGTTCCGGCCGCCATAGTGATAGCCCAGACAGCCCATGCATCCGCCAGATGAAACATGGGGGAAACATGGAGCCAGTTGTCTCGAGCGGAAAGGTTGAATTCATGCACAGCCTCCTGCGCATGCCTTCCGTTGTTGCCGTGAGTGAGGATAACTCCTTTTGGATTCCCCGTCGTTCCGCTTGTGTAGTAGATCTGGGCAAAATCAGAATCTTGAGGACATTCATCAAGAATCCTGAATGCGGTTGGATCCTCCATCAAGGATTCATAAAAAAGATAATCTCTCGGATCCAAGCCCTTGTCAGGTATCCCGGTCACAATAATGCTCTTAAGACTGTGGAATTCTGCCTGGTTCTTCAATTCAAAAGAGAGGAACTCATCCTGTGCGATCAAGACTTTCGCTCCAGAATCGTTAAGAATGAGGGAGATATCTCGTGGAGACAGCCGATAGTTGATGGGGACGAGAATGGCGCCTATGCCAGCCGCTGCAAAGTAGGCTTCGAGATAAATATGACAGTTCGTATGGACAATAGCCAATCTGTCTTTTCGTTTGATTCCGAGAGACTGAAAGGCTGCGGCCAGTCTGTCGACTCTTTCTTTGAGCTGTTTATAAGTCCATTTTTGCCCGCAACAGACTGAGGCCAATTGATCGGGTTGAGACCGGGCGGTTGTTTCCAGTATCTTATAAAGCCCCATCTATCCTGAACCGTAAAGCTCTTTTTCAAGCTCTCTGGCTTTAGAAACGATGACATCAAAAGCTTGCACAGCTTCGGGGAGATGAGTCCGGAAACTCAGGATACAGACTCGGATGACGAACTTGCCGTGCAGCAGTGTGCTCGAGAGAAAGAGTTCTTTACTGCGGTTGATTTTTTCCAGCAGTTTTCTGTTGAAGGTATCCGTCTGTGATTCATCAGCTTTTTTCGGATGGTATTGAAAAGCGATAACCGAGAGGTCTGGGACCGAAAGGCATTCGAACCCGGATTCATCCAGAAATTTTCGGTACATCCAATCGGTCAGATTCAGTTTTTCTTCAAGATTCTCTCTAAAAGCTTTTACTCCGTACAATTTTAGAGGCAGCCAAATCCTCAAGCCGCGGAAGGAACGGGTCAGTTCCGCCGAATACTCAGAAGCATTCAATTCCCCCTCAGGAGTGATGAGATCCTGCAGATAATCGGCTGTCATCATGTGGGCTTTGCGGAGGAGTTCCCCCTCTTTGACTAAAAGGCTTCCGGATCCATAAGGGATAAAGAGCCCTTTGTGAGGATCGAGGACAATGGAATCGGACAACTCGATTCCTTCAAGTTTCTTCTTCCCCCGGGAACAGAGCCTGAAAAAGCCCCCATAGGCACCGTCGATGTGGTGCCACAGATTGAATTTTCGCGCTACTGACGCCAGGTCGGTCAAAGGATCTACCGTACCGGTGTTGGTCGTCCCTGCATTAGAGACCAGAAAAAAGGGCTTGAATCCCTTGGCTGCATCTTTCTGAATGGCAGCCTCAAAAAGCTCGGGTCGGGCCCGAAAATTGGAGTCCACATCCAGAAGACGGACATTCCTTTCGGGAATACCGGCCAGCATGGCCGCTTTCATCACGCAGTGATGCGTCTGGTTCGAAGCGTAGACAGTTCCCTTTGCCAGATCGTCTCCAAGTAGAGTCCTTCTGGCTGCAACCACAGCGCTGAAATTGGCTAAAGAACCTCCTGTGGTCAAAATCCCCTTCGCTTCATCGGGATAGCCCATCCATTCGGCAAACCATTCCAGAACATTGGCTTCCAGCCGGGCTCCGGCCGGGGCCGCATCCCAGATCCCCACATATCGATTCGTAGCCGAAGCCACAAAATCGGCCAGTGCCGAGGGAAATAGACCTCCTCCTGGAATATAAGCCATGTAGGTGGGATGAGGTGCATTGATGGAGACCGGGATCACCTCATTCATCAAAAAATCAAGGAGTTGGCCAAAATCCGTTCCCTCCTCAGGTGAAGACTCTCGGAGAGCCCGGGAAATTTCCTTGCCTTTCTCCAGGTTCGAGCGGGGTGAATCCGGCAGATTTCTGATGTGGTCTACGACGGATTCCAGGGCCGCCTCTCCCATGCGGCGCATGACCTCGGGAGACAGTTCAAGATCGGTTTTTTTCATGGCGGGTGCTCCTATTTTGCCAATCCGGTTTCAATAAATCAAATCATTTCAAGAAGCAGGAAGCTCTTCACATTTTTTGAGAGAATGTTTATGATGCTCTGAATAGACAATGGGTACAAAAGATCAGGTTTCGATCCGGCTCGACGGGATAACCGTCCCTTACACAATCCGCCGCAGCCGGCGGGCCAAAAGAATCCGAATGACGATCGAAGACGACGGACGTCTGGTGGTCACCGTGCCAATCAGAAACAGGCTTCAAGATGTCCCCCCAACCCTGCAACGCTACAAAAAATGGATTTTGAAAAAAACCCAAGAGGCCAAAAAGAAAAATCTTCCTCCTCCCTTCGAGCTTGAAAACGGATCTATTTTGAGGATGCTTGATTTTTCCTATCGGCTTTCGCTCAAACCTTCGGAAGACAATAGAATCCATAGGCGTTTTTACAATGGAGCCTTGAACATCTTCTGTAGCCAATTCTCTTCTCCCCTCATCTACCGCCACGTGGAACTTTGGTACAGGAGAATGGCCCAAGTGTTCCTCGAAGAAAGGGTTCCTTTTTGGGCGGAGAGATTGAAAGTCAAACCGAAAGCCATCCGGGTCAAGAATCAAAGAACCCTTTGGGGAAGCTGTTCGGTCAAGCGCAACCTGAATTTCAACTGGAGAATCATGCTTTTAAGTCGAGGAGCCGCCGAGTATCTCATCGTCCACGAGCTGGCCCATTTGAGGGAGCCCAACCATTCGCCGAAATTCTGGGGCCTTGTCGAAAATTACTGCCCCGAGTTCAAAGAGCACAAAAACGAAATCAAGAAAAAAAATCCATGGCTAAAATTTCCAGAAAATCCGGAACTCAGAAAAGAGCTCTAAAGAAATAAAAGGTCATGACTCCCGAGGCCACAAGTTTCAACAGTGTGGCCAGCATAATCCCCATATAAACTGAAGGGAGTTCCCATCAATCCTGGAACGACACTACCGATGAGACCAACAACGATGAGAAGACAACCGAGTATGATGAGCAGAACCATAAAAGTCTGACTCCTTTCTTTCAGCTCGGTTTGGAGAGAGTGCTGTGACTGGAATGTCTCCCTCTCTGTCTGAAATGTCTGGCTGTTTTCACAAGCTTCTTGACACCCAGTTTGCCGCGAATCTTCATCAGATTCATATACGCCCTTTTCAAAGTTTTGGGAACCTCAGGCTGGTCCGAGGCGGGTTTTCGTACGAGCTTCAATGCCTCAGATGGACAGGTCGGAACACACAGCCCGCATCCGATACAACGGTCGAGATCATGGATAATGCCTTCCCCAGCAGTTGTCAGCGCATCCATCGGGCACCGATCGATACAAACCTGACATTCCTCACACAATTCTTGATTGTGCTCCGCAACAAATGCTGAAGAAACAAACTCTGCAGGTTTCGGATAGAGCTTGACTGTCCTGAGTATCGCACAGCAACATCCGCAGCAGCAGCAGATATTGGTCACTTTCTGGGAATTGCTGGGTTGGAGGACCAATCCGTGTTCATTGGCACCCTTCAAAATGTTGAGAGCCTCCTCCCGGTCAATAACCCGGCCGATTCCGTTCCTCTCATAATAATCGGCCGCACGGCCCAGAACAAGACAGCTCTCTTCCGGCTTCCGGCAGCCCTCCCCGACCATAGTTCTCTCTTTGCGGCAGATACATGGAGCGACCAAAAACTTCGTGTGCTCCTGAATGAGTTCATCCGCCTTTTCATAAGACATAACCTCCAGTTTGACAGGGATACTCTCGCCTACAGGAATTGTGCGCAGTTGGGGCACTTTTTTCCAGGTCTCGGCATCAATGAGCTTTGGAATATACTCTTCCATATCGCGGATGAGATCCGGATCCAGGTCATTGACATGATACTCCCAGACACCGACCACGAACTGTGTGGCCATATACTTCGGAGGCTTTTCATCGGCTTCCAGACTATAGACAAGCCCCCGCCGCGCCATTTTCTCCAACTGAGCCGCTGTCTTATCCCCATCTTTTCCTGCCCGTTCGGCGATCGCAAAGGCCTCTTCAGGGATCATACTCAACGACATGGCCAACTCCGCTTCTTCCGGAGTGTAAAGCCTTTTTAGAATCCGAAGTTCGACTCCTGAATCTGTGGCCGGATAGCCTCCCGGCAGGTCATCTAAAAATCGAGCCAGTCTTTTGTAAAGTTCATTCTGATGCTCTTTCAATTCACTCAATTCCTTTACTCCGTCATCATTCGGATTTTTCAACTCATTTGTATTGCCAACGGCGGCTGTCTTCCCCCTGAGGGGCGTTTTTCTCGATGTGTTCGGCCATAGCCTTCTCCATCTCACCTGTGTTTCTTCCGAAAGGATTCCAGCCGTGTGTTTGTCTGGGACGCCCGTACTGGAAGGTCCCCGCATAATGCGGATTCTCGGTGCCTTCCAGAAAAGCTTCCATCTCGTAGACCGCTTCGTTCAGGTAGAAATTGTCCATATCGCCGCAGTAGACATGAAGCTTTCCAACAAGTTGAGGACCGATCATCTTCCAGTTTTTCTCCAGGTGAAACCTCAGGTCATAATCCTTGAGATATTCGGCCACCTCATGGTCGATATCACCTGTCTGTTTATCCCAGAGGAGCCGAGGGTAGCCGTCCTTTCCCACCGGACCGTAGACGGCATTCCAGGCGTCCAGTTGCTGGCAGGAACGTCCCTTCGATCCGAGCACAGCCTCCAGCTGGTTCATTTGACGGAGGGTCACCAAAACCTGACCATGGCCGTCCCTCATCAAAGGACGCTCGGGTTTCATCCACCCTCGATCGATAAAAAAGGAATTTTCATCCTCATAGATATTGACCAGCTGGTAGTAACGGAAATCGACTGGATCCGGAAAAAAACTCCAGGTGCCGCCGAAGAATTCCGGATGAAATATTTGGAGGGCCAGGGATTCCCAACCTCCGGTCGATCCGCCGGAAAGCACGCGGGCATATGGCTTGCTGATGATACGGAATTTCTCTTCGATAAGGGGAATGAGCTCGGTCAGCAGGGCATCTCCGTAGGGACCGCTGTTGACTGAGTTGACCGCATAGGAGTCGTCAAAGTAGGGGCAGGGGTGCTGGAAAGTGACGGCGATCATCCTGGGAAAATCTTCCGCGGTCCAGGCATCGAAAAAGCCGCCGTCTTCCCGGAATCCATACGGAGGACGGAGAGAAAAGTGCCCCTGGATATAATGGACAGGATATTCGACATCAGGGTGAGTGTCATATCCCTTAGGCAGAAGGACTATGGCTCCGAGATAAATGGGCCGCCCCCAGAATTCTGAAAGGAGCGGGCTCTGAAACTTGATGTGTTTGACCCACTCCGTATCCTCGGGAACATCCACCGGAGGAATCACTTTGTCCAGAGTCAATTTCATGGTGTAACCGCGTCCGGGATCCAGGTGAACCTTTTGAACGTCGCTGTACAGATTGCCGGGAGACCGGTTGAACTGCTGCCCTTCCCACTGATCCATGTGCGCCCAGATCACATGGCCGTCCGACCTTCGGAATTCAGTGTAGATATTGAATAAAGCCTGGACATAGTAATCCCCGGCCGGAATCTCCTGAAGGCTTTTAAGGGGATAGCCCAATACGGTTTCATCGATCACAGCGGAATCGCCGGGTTTCATTTTCTCGACGTCCTTTCCGAAAAATGGGACGCTGTTGTTCCACCCGCCGGCTTGCAGCCTGGGCTCTCTCCGGTCATCCGAGGTGATCATCACATACACACGCCCAGTCAATTCTCCGGAGTCCACGGTAGAAGGATAAAACATTTCGAGCTGGAGCCGAGAGGTGTCCTTACTTGCACAAGACAAGCCTAAGCCGATTAATAAGACAAGGACAATTCCGGTTACAAGTGAACTATTTCTTTTTTTCTTTTCGCTCAAGTTGTTCCTCCTCAGGTCACCAGCCTATTCCATAGTCTTCTCCATAGTTGCTGGAGCCCCCCCAGAATGTTCCGTGCTCCCAATCGAAAAAGATGGCGTTGAGAGGGCCTGAAGTGTATTTTCGGGCATCCACATCATAACCCATGTTGACAAGCATATCTCTGATTTTTTGGGGGACTGTTTCATTGACCCTCAATCTCCCCGGCTCGATCGGATGGTCTTGAAAAGAGCCATACATCTGGTAGCTGACGATGTTGGACGCCTCACAGGCCTCCTGAACATTCATCTCAAACTCGACCATATTGAGAAAAAACTGGAGCAGGTTCTGGTCCTGTGTATCCCCTCCCTGGACGGCGAAAGACAGAAAGGGTTTTCCGTCCTTGAGCGCCAGACTTGGTGTCAGCGTTGCCCGAGGTCTCTGGCCGGGCTGCACGACATTGAAGGGATTTTCGGCTTCGTCCAGGACAAAACTCTGCATGCGCTGGCTCATACCAATTCCCGTTCGCCCGGCGATACAAGCCGGTATCCACCCTCCGCTGGGGGTGACAGAGACCACCCAGCCCTCTTTATCGGCCGCCTGAATAGAGGTGGTACCGGTAAAGAAGACATCTTCGATATCGGCCCGCTGGTCCAGATCTGCTCTTATCAGATTCTTTTTCACATCTCCGGGCCAGTTTTTAAGAAGGTCAAGATAGGGATTGGTCTTGCCCTCAAAGGGATAAGGATCTCCGGGCTTGACGGCCGGATCGTTGACGTTCCAATCGATCTGCTTGATCCTCTCGGCAGCATACGCTTTACTGAGAAGACCTTTGATCGGTTCCTCTGGAGGAAAGTAAGGATCACCATAGTAGAAATCTCTGTCCGTAAAGGCCAGGTTCATCACCTGGTAAAGAGTATGAATGTAGTTGACGCTGTTGTAGCCCATTTTCTTGAGGTCGATATTTTCCAGCATGTTCAGCATCTGCAGGAGAACGGGTCCCTGCACCCAGCAGTTGAGCTTGTAGACATCTATTCCCTTGAATGACGTCATGACCGGCTCTTCGATGTAGACCTGCCAGCCGGCTAAATCTTCCATAGTGATCAGGCCTCCCTGTTCCCGGCAGCCGCGGACGAACTCCTCGGCGATGTCACCTTTGTAAAACCTAGCATAGGCTGAGTAGATGGCCTCTTTTCGGGTTTTGCCCTCCTCGAGAGCTTGTTGTTCGGTTTCAACAAGTCTTTCTAAAGTGTGCAAAAGGTCGGGCTGGCGGAATATCTCGCCAGGATGAGGAGCCTCTAGCTCTTCTCCCAAATGCGGGAGCAGGACGGCTTTCGAATAGGGCCATTCTTTGATTCTTTCTTTGTTGTTTTCGATGCTGTCGGACAGCTGCTCCTCGATAGGATACCCCTCGGCCATCTCCATGGCCGGTTGGAGCACGTCCTTCAGGCTCAAGGTTCCGTACTCGGCCAGCATGACCATCAATCCACCCGGTGTTCCCGGCGTGACAGCTGACAGCGGACCGTATCTGGGCGGATAGTTCATGTCTTTGTCTTTAAAGAATTCGGGAGTGGCCCCAGTAGGTGCAGCCCCCAATGCATTGATGCCGTAGACCTTCCCGGTTTTCGGATTGTAAATGAGCGCTTGAGTTTCCCCTCCCCAGCTCAAGGTATCATACATCGTGCAGGTGGCGGCCAGCATGGCACAGGCGGCATCGACGGCATTACCGCCCCGGTCGAAAATTTTCGCCCCGGCTGTGGCTCCCAGCGGCTTTCCTGTAATGGCCATCCAGTGTTTGCCATGGAGGACGGGTTTTTCCGTCCGGCCTGAGCCGATGCGGACTGAGCATAAGACGAATACGACCAAGAGAAAAGCGATCTTCCCTGCGGTCAATTTCCATTCCAGTGATAGAGCCATTTTATCCTCCTTCACAAAAAAACATGCCCTTGACATGAAATAGGCCGATGTTGTTTTTTAAACACAGCCTCCTCCCTCGAGATCTCAATCTAAAATCCTCTGTCCAGTCTATCCGAACGACTTTTTTTGTCAAGTCACAACCCCCTCAGGCATCCTCTTTCCACGATACAGACCTATTTTTGAATAGGTGTCGTTTGGGAAGGACGCCTCATTCAATCGAGCTAAAGGCTTCCTCAGAATGATGCAGACATCAGACGAGCATGGACTGTAGTCGGTCAACCAGTATCCGGGTCGATCCGGGTTTGTGTTCCTCCATTTCCGCGATGACGTCGGACATCTCCGCTCTTTTCTTCGATTCAATAAAATCCTCGAAGCTGCGGTAGGAGGGGGAATAGCCGAAATATCGAAATAGCGTCCCCAGACGGTAATTCAGACGCTCATCGGCGGTGAGGGCAAGATAGCGGCGGGTGATGGACAGCATCTGATCTTTATCGTCCGGTAGTTTTCCCTGGATATCCATCAAGATGTTGGTGGAATGGTCGCTGACAAACCGGCTGGTCACTTCCAGGTTTTCAATCAGGAGCTGCTCTTCCCTCACCAGATCCAGGTCGTCTGCTTCCTCAAATTCTCCTCTCCGCACTCTCACATAGAGGGGGCATCCATCACGAATGGTCAGTGTCCTCACACGTATAAAATCCGGATCAACTTGATTGAGAACTCGGGCCGTTTCAAGCGCATGCATTTTCCACGTCTGCTTGTCCTCCAGCTTCAAACGGCCGCCCAAGCCGATGATGACATAGAAACAGAGAGAAATTCCGGACTGTTTGATCCTGCGTCCGCCTTCCACGGCTATCTCGGCCGTCATGCCCTTCTTCATGTAGTCCAGCAAGGCATCGTATCCCGTTTCCAGTCCGATGTGGAGTCGGGACAGGCCGGCTTCATGCAACTGATTGAGCTCCTCAATGGTCTTCCGGGCGGCAGTTCTGGCCCGGGCATAACTGGTCACCCGCTCGACAGCCGGAAATTTTTCTTTGATACGACTTATCACCTTGACCAGATCTTCCGCCTTCATCAACAGGCTGTTGGCATCCTGGAGAAAAGCCGAACGGTAAACATCTCCATGTATGGCTGCGGCCGTGTCGATATCACCAAGGATATCCTCGACCTGCCTTTTTTGAAAGGGATGACGCTTGTAGATGGGACAGAATTCACACTTGTTCCAGGGACAGTTCCGGGTGGCTCTGATCAGGAGACTGCGGGCTTCCGAAGGAGGCCTTATCGGACCGACTTCATAATTTGAAAAAGCCATTTTCTATCAAGATTCTTTCTGTTTCAC
Organism: uncultured bacterium; assembly: GCA_965603105.1. Taxonomy (GTDB): domain Bacteria; phylum Acidobacteriota; class Aminicenantia; order Aminicenantales; family Aminicenantaceae; genus CBFDBS01. Next base: position 7,325 of record CBFDBS010000011.1, on the reverse strand, counting down.
TTCTTCGACACCCTCAGAGAAAAACCTGTCTCTTTCACGGCATATTTATCTAATGCGGTCAGAATGTCTTCACCCCAGTCTCGGTTTTCGAAAATCTTTTTCAAGGCAAACACATCGAGATCGATGACACTTTCAAATTTTCCCGCGTCTTTAAGGAACTTCACAAGCTCAAAACGCTCTTGCGTATTTTTTCCGGGAAATTTAATCGTATCCTGTTCTCTGACCGTGATTTTGTTATCAGTCCCGGTAACGACCTGAAAATCCTTCTCCCGGCAAAAACGGAAAATCGCTTCTTTGAGTTTTTCCAGCTTTTCTTCCGCCGCTTTTTTTTGATTTTCCCAATCCTGCTTAACCTTCACATATTCATCGACCAGTTTCAAACCGTCATCATCCTGCCACTCATCGACAGGTTTTTCCTCCAGCTCTTTTTCGTGCTTCCACATGGGGCATATTGCCTGGTACAGGCACCACCGGCACAAGCTGGAGACATGAGGGGGAAAGTCCCGCGCGGCTTCCATAAGACAAATTTGGGACAGAACTTCCTGCCTCAAATCCTCTAGCTGCTTTTCGGTCCGGAAAGATTCCATTTCTTTATCAAAAGCGACAAAATGCCAGACCAGCCGGATCTTTTTGAAATCCTTGAAGTGTTTCTTGACCCACAGGGCATACATGGCCAACTGCCGGTCGTTATCCAAATCCTCCTGTGCGGGGAGGGTGTTGTTCGTCTTGTAATCATGCACTTCGTACAAACCCCGGCCCATATCCATCAGCCTGTCGATCCGGATATGATAGGAGTATCTTCCATGGTCATCCAGAGTGAGAAAGTCTTGAGTCTCTAATCCAAGAACTTTTCCCTGATCAAAAGGCCTGTAATGATTGAAATAATCTCGAATGTAACGTTCCCCCATCTTCCTGTAGTTTTCCTCCGAATACTCCTGACTGACGATCTTGATTGAATCTTTCCAGCTCTCCTTCCATTTTTTGTTGAAATAATCCAGCAGTCCATCTATAGAGATGTCTTTTTCAAAGCGCAGATCTCGGTAGAGCTTCTCCAGAGTTTCATGCACCCGAGATCCGAGATAGGTTTCGATGGTGTCTTCCACGTCGACTTTGATCCGGTCGATGTAGCGGTACCTGAACTGCAGTTTACAATTTTCGAACGTGCCGATTTTAGAATGGCTGAAGGAAGGCATATCAAAGTCCGTACTTTTGCAGTGTCTCTTGGGTTGGTTCCCCCTGCGATGTCCAGCCGCGCAGGGAATAGTATTCCTGTATCATGGATAAAAAGAAATTTCTATCCAGTGTTTTCCCCCGCATGAACCCGGAGAGGGACTCTTCTTTGAAGAAACGTTCGGGAAGGATGTCGTCTTTTGACTCGCGGCCGTTGCGCAGGTTGTATCTTCTAGCCAGATGGGAAATTCTCGCCCCCACCTCCATCATGGAATCCGGTGTATGGTCGATCCCCGTCGCAGCCGAAATGATAGGAGCCAGCCGGTCCAAACCGTAAGGGACAAAATCACAGACGATCAGACTGTTCCTGGTATTGATATCGTCCAACCCGTCGGCCACAGAAGCGGGGATATCTTCGATTTTGAAATTTGGGCCCATCTCGGCTTCCGTCATCCAGAGACGTGTGTGGGAGGCAAAATCAGCCACAGACAGGACAAAACCCATCGTCAGGCAACCCTTGGGATTGACCCCGGAAAGCTCCATGCCGTAGGTATTGATGGCAAACTCTTCACTCCCCTGTCCGATTCTTTCAGCGGCCGCTCTCGTCCCGTCGGCGAATATTTCTCCCACTCCTTCACGTTTAGCCAATTTCCCAAGGAATTCCCGCTGCACCGCAGCGTCTCCCCATACCAGTTTGAGCCCGCTCCAATCCGAGACAAGGCCTTTTTCGTAGCATTCCATGGCAAACGAACAGGTCACACCGGCGCTAATGGTGTCCATCCCCAGATCATCACAGATCTCATTGGCCAAAGCCACATCTTTGATCTTCTTTATCTCACAGCCGGATCCCAGGAAAGCCGTGGTCTCGTACTCGGGGCCTTCGAGCTCATGGCCATCCCACTTGGCGATCTTGGAACACTGAATGACACAGTTGAAGCATCCCACGTCTTTCCAGCTCAACTCCTTCCGGCTGGCTTCCGAGCTGATATCTTCGAAGTGTTCGAATTGGACCTTCTGGAAATTTCTGGTCGGGAGAAACTCGTATTCCTGAGCCTGACGGATCCACTTCATCGTTCCCTTCTGACGGCGGAATTTGACTCCGTCGTGATCCAGGATGTCCTGGGTCAGCTGTTTGTTGAGAGTGTTGAACGTGTTTTCGTCATGGTAACGGATGGGCAAATTGCCGTCGACAACGATGGCTTTCACGTTCTTAGATCCCATAACAGCGCCCACTCCCCCTCTTCCGTATTGGCGGTATTTATCCGATCCGATGCAGGCGATCTTGTTTAGATTTTCACCGGCGGGTCCGATACAGGCCACTCTGGGATTTTTTCCTGCATGCCGGCGGCGCAACTCATCGTCCGTATCGAATATCCCCAGGCCCCATAGATCAGACGCATCTTTGATCTCAACAGTCTCAGAATTGAGATAGATATAGACCGGTTTTTCCGATTTTCCGTTTAAAATCACGGTGTCGTAGCCGGCCGACTTGAGACGCGGACCAAAATATCCGCCGCAATGGGAATCATGGATGGACCCGGTCAGCGGCGAGCGAGTGACGACGCACGTCCGGGCGCTCGTCTGGACTCTCGTCCCTGTAAATGGTCCATTGACAAAAATCAGAGGATTTTCAGGTCCGAAAGGATCCGGGCCTGGCGCCAGTTGTTCCAGCAGGGCAAATCCAAGGCCCTTCCCCCCGATATATTTCTTAATGAGTAGCGGATCCGGCTGCTTTGTTTCACTTTTCCCAGTCGAAAGGTCGATATGGAGCCATTTGCCCATGTAAGACATGCGATCCTCCTCAAACGGTGTTGAATCTCTTTCTAATGGGAAAAAAACAGGTATGATTATGACAAATTAAGAACGCCTCGTAAAGGAAGCTTTTTCTTCTATCGGCCATGACACTTCTCAGATAGCCGTTTATGCCGAAAAAGAGCTCTTCAAGAAATGAAAGATCAGCGGTAGCCGGCCTTTTGGATATCCGCCACTGACTTGAACGGAGAGAGTGGATTGAGATATCCGGCCAGGAAGTTGTAGATTTTGAGGCGGATTTCTTTAGCCAATTTGGTGTCCAGCCTGTCGAATGAATGCCCTCCGGGCGCGTCCTCGAAGATTTCGTATTCGAATTTTTTCCCCGTGGCCTCAAGCGACTTGATCAGGTGTTCCACCTCAAGCACATTGACATCCTCGTCATTAGTATTGGTGTGGATAAGGAGAGGAGTCTGGAGTTTTTCTGCATTCCAGGCTGGGGAACGCCTCCTGTATTCATCGACATTTTCGTAAGCCGTCTGTCCGATGTGATAGTCCGCCGAATACAGCCTCCGGTAGGCTTCAGTCTTGTATCCCATGCGGGCAATCAGATCGCTGACCGGCACACCGGCAAAAGCCACCTTGTAGTCCCCAGGATGATCGAATATATCCATCAAGGCGATGAGGCCTCCGTGGCTCCAGCCGATAATCCCCACGCGGTCCTTATCCAAAAAATCATAATTGTTGAGCATGAAATCGCGGCTGGCATGGACATCCTCGATTTCCAGCCCGCCGTAATCGATAAGTCTGTATATCCCGCCCCCGTATCCTGTGCTGCCCCTGTATTCTGCGGCGACGACAACATACCCCTGAACCACCAGTTCCCGGATCATATGGGTGTGGTAAGTTGAAAAATTACTGTGCACTCCACCATGGGGGAAAACGAGGAGCGGATATTTCTTGGAGCTGTCCAAATTCTTTGGAAGAAAAACATATGAGTAAAATTTTACAGGATTTCCCGCTCCCTGCCCTGTGGGATTTGGCTCCTTCCAGCGCGGGGGGCCGACAATACGCACCTTGTCGACTAGGGCTACGTCTCCGATCCTGTGATACCAGAGCACATCGTCAATGGCCTTCTCCAGCACATCCAGCCGGTGACTCAAAGAATCGAATTCCTCCCGCAAAAACTTGAGAACCACATCTTCTTCTTGAGATGAGGCTTGAGACCCGGCAGCTAACTGGCTGCAAAAAAAGAGGATGAGAAGAGCAGAGAAAAAGATGAAGCTGAAACGACAATTTTGATTGTTCATGATGTTGACCTCCTAGAGAACGAAATTTCCAGCCATAACGGCACTAAAATCAATCCTTTATCACTTTGCCTGAACCAATTATAAATTCTGCAAAACAATCCCTAGAACAAATATGCCGAATAAAAGTCGAACGCACAAACCTGCGGGTATCCATTCCTCCTCCTTCGGCTGCCCGAATTTACCATTTCCATGGAACTGAATACAAGCTGTCCCAAATTTTCTGGATCCTATCAAAGACCAAGTTTGTTGTTGGTGTATTTGGAAATAAGAAGCACACGGAGTTTCTTGTACATTTCTATGACAGCCTCCATACGTCCACTTGTAATACCGCTCAGATAGGCCTTGGCCTGGGAAGGATCTTGCTTGTACAGATCCAGAGCTTTGGCATCGGAATCCTTGAGACTTTGGAAAAAGCCGGCTTCCAGCGGGTCCCTTAGCGTCCGTAAATCTTTGATCGCTTCCTGCCAGCGCAGATAGAGAAGATTATCCACAAAATCGATTAACCAACGGGCAGAATTTTCGGCAAACTGATCGGGATCATATGTCTTGTAGAATGGAGATATTTTGTCCACTCCCGCATAGATCGGGACATAGGTGCTGACATATTGGTTATCAAGATAAAGCCAGTAAATCCCTCCAATAGGATCGGGCAGCCAGCTTCTCAACTGGGCGACCATGCCGTAGCCCCCCCTGGAGACCATCCGGCGCCAGGTTATATCCAAGAGCTCCCGCATATCTCGAGTCGGGAAAGGCGTTGCCAGAGGGCTCTTTTTCAGTCCCCCTTTTCCGTCCGGTACGAGCCAGTCTGCATCAGCCGTCATGTCGTAGATCGTGCCTTCATAGACTGAGCGCTGGAAGGATATCACATCTTGGACAGAGACTTTTTTCTCGGGCTTCACGGAAAAGGGATAAAGAGACAGAGGTTCTATGAACTGATGATAGGCATCGTAGCCGCTAAAAGGATTATGAAGTCTCTTATCCGGCCATAGTTTCAGGGAGGGGGCAAACTGGGTGTAAAAAAGCCAGAAGCGGCTGACGGCCCACTCTCTAGGGAGCGGAGAATACACTTCCTGCCAGATGAACGGTTTTCCCTGTTCGGGATTATACCAGCCGTAGTCGATGGCCACTCGCATGTAGTTTGAGGAGGCCATGAAGTCTTCGGCATTATCCACATCGATCTCTTTAATTATGCTCCAATTGGGAACGATAGCGATGTGGTCATCGGGGACCCGCTGGGCCGCCCAAATGGCTCCCAACCGGCCGCTGGCCTTTTCCCAATCCGGACCGACACTGAAAACTTCCATTACCCAGACTTCGTGAGGATCGGCAATGCACAGCGCTTCGGATTCCGGGCCGCAGGATGGCAGAAATCCGTATGTTTCCACCAGTGAGGCGATCAATCTTATCGCCTCCCTGGCCTTTGTGCACCTCTGCAAGGCGAAAACCATTGCCTGTTCAATGGTCATGATCTGCTTTCCTGTTTCACGGTCCACCTTGAGTTCTTCCCTCTGGCTGAGAGTGCTTTCTCCGATGGCCAATTGATGCTCGTTCATATGGGAGTAACCGGAATGGAAGTAGGCATACGTTTTTTCAACCTGAGGGATGTATCCGATGATCTCCCCATACTCCCGAAGAGGTTTCCTCACATCCTGAAGCCCGTAATAGACGGGGGTCATCTCCCCTTTTTTAAACGTCTGAGCGGGGACCACATGCACGCGGCATTCACTACAACAACCGGTATGGGAAGTGATGACAGAGCCGTCCACCGAGGCCATCTTCCCGACAACAATATCTGTGCAGCCATCCTGAGCAAAAAGAGAGGGTGACGATATTGAAAGATAGAATGCGAAGATCGTAAAAAAAACAATAATCATTTTTCTATTCATTTGTCCTCCATAATAAATTGGGGCCTGTCCCCAATTTTTATTTATTGCAGGATGCGCAGTTTGAGATGGGAGCTGTGTACATCCGAACGGTAGATGGTGTGCTGGGCCTTTTGAAAATCTGAATCTTGGGCATGATAGATATCCATGAATTTTTGGGGATTCCTGTCGATGACCGGAAACCAGGAGCTTTGGACCTGAACCATAATTTTGTGCCCTTTAAGGAATGTGTGGCCTTTGTCGCGGAGATCGAACTCGATATGGGTCACTTCATCCGGCACCAGCGGCTCCGGTTTTTCAAAACTGTTCCGGTATTTGCTCCTGAATACCTCACCTGCCAGCAGCATCTCGAAATCGCCCATCCTTACGTTTTCGGGATTGGGACGGGGATTGGGAGCGTCCCCTGGGTAGACATCGATCAGTTTGACGATCCAATCGGCATCCGTGCCAGTCGTCGAGAAATACAGGCTGGCCAAAATCGGTCCGGCGATGGTGATGTCCTCAGTCAGAATGTCTGATTCATAGACGAGGACATCGGATCTCCGGGAGGCAAATCTCTGGTCTTCCACCATCCACACGTGCCCCTGTGATGTGCTGATTCCTGACGAAAAAGGAACAGGCCGGGCGGGATCGGAGATAAAAGAATCCGATGCCTGTTCGGCTTGACCTGTGGGAGGTGAGAAAGAGAGCTTCCCATCCGCTCTGAGATAAAGGGTTTTTTCCACTGTTTTTTCTGGGGGCCAGCGATCGAAGGATGTCCACTGGTTGGACCCGGTTATAAAAACAAGGGCTTCGGGAAGTTCCATTTTTCCTTTATCCTTGAGATAGAAGTTGAAGAAAGGGAATTCAACGTTTTCTCTAAAATACTCACTCGTTCTTTCCTTAAAATCAATAAATCCCAGCGAGTCGCCTAGGTTTCTGGCCCAACCTCCATGCCGCCAGGGACCGACAACAAGAATACTTTTGTTCCCGGGATTCTTCTCTTCGATTGTGTAATAGATGCTCATGGGGCCGTAGAAATCCTCGGCGTCGAACCATCCGGCGACGTTCAAGATTGGAAAATCGATGCCGTTGAGGTATTGAAGAACATTTTGTTTTTTCCAGTAATCATCGTAATCTCCGTGTTCCATGTATTCATTCCAGGTCGGTACGCGGTCATGGAAATACTTCTTATTGACATTGGATACAGCACCCAGTTCGATAAAAAATTTGT
>CBFDBS010000010.1:0-17865 GCA_965603105.1 uncultured bacterium | reverse complement strand
AGTGAATCAGGGCGATGGAGGAAGCGACATTGTAAGATTTAGCCTTTCTGAAACGCTCGGTGGAAGGGAGACGACGAAGTCGGCCAGTCGAGGATGTTTGAGCACGAGAGGAATAAATTAAACGGCACGTATCCCATGGACAATCTGTTGATCGGAAAGTGTAGCCACGCGGAGTTGCGAGACTGCTACCATTTTAGGGGGAAAAAACCTCATTCATATTCCGTGGAATGAACCTTTTGAATGGGTGCTCAGGGCGGAGGAGGCCCTCCACCCCTGTGCGGAGGAGGATGGAGGGGGAGCCGGACAGGGCCCGTGAAATAAAAAGGTTCATATCACGGGACGCTTCACTCGATCCAGATCCTGATGATGATCCCCTCTTCCTCATCCTTGATCTCGAAAACACTGCCCTTGAGTTTGGTCAAGTCGGAAACGATTTTGTCGATATCCACTCCCTGTCTCCTCATGGACAGGCGGCTTTGTTCAGGGATGACCGAAAAGACGAGATCGGCTAGAGACCAGGGGATGCTTATGAAAAAATCCGGTTCTTTTTTGCCGATTTTATGGACACTGATCTTCAACAACCGGCTGTGAAAAACGAGGGAGTCTTCTTCCTCGATGTCCCTGACGATATCCGGATCTATGCGGAGAAGAGCGATTTTTGCCCGATCTCTGTATCTCTCATCATCCTCCTCTTGAAGTATCTTTGTCAGGACCGGGACTGCCCGCAAGGCGATCTCCTTGTCCTCGATATAACTCAGCTCAAAAGCCGCATAATAACGGACCAATTTTTGTGGATGAACCAGACGGTCCTCGACTTCCCTCAAATAAAAGACCCGCCCCATTTCAAAGAGAGACAGGGCAATATCGATAATGGATGTCTCGGCCTCTTCTATCAGGCTTTTGTTCTTCCCGTCGCTACGGACATATTCCTTGAAAGTCTTCAGAGCCTCCACTTCGTTGCCCTCTAGTTCCTTCAAACATGCGGCTTTGTAAAAAAGAGCCTCGGCGGAAAGAGGGCTGTCTTTATAATCTTCGATCAGTTCATCCAATTTTTCCAGTGCGGCTTTCCATTCTTCATCGAATATGTGGATCTTGGCTTCACGGAACAGCCGTTCATCCTTCTGTATCCAGAAAGAGCCCGGGAGGAGGAGAGCACACAGAAACAGTGCCAATGAACCTAGGGCTAATTTTTTCACTTTAGACCTCGCTTTTTTTCAATTCATTTTTCACGAGCTTGATCTTGAGCATCAATTGTTTCTCTTCAATGAGATTTTGGAGTCTCTTCAGCTCCTCTGGGGAAAGGTGACCGCTCAATTGGGTCAATTCATAAAAAAGGAACTCTATCTGATCGCAGATCTCTTTCGCTTTAGCCATCTGGAACTTGTCCAACTGGGCATTGATGAACTTTTTCTTCGACAGCAGTTCTCGTGCTTTCTGAGGTCCCGTTTCGTCTTTCCAGAGATCGGTCATTTCTCCCGAAGGGGGTTGGATAAAATCGAGAAGGAGATACTGGCTCTTCTCGAGATATTCCAGTGTCTCTCTGCGGGCCAGCTCCAGTTCAGCTTTGTCCAGAAAATCAGTGGTAAAGACCAGATCCGCTCGCTGTGTCTCTCTCGACTGGGGCAATTGCAGAAGGAAATAAGTGGCCAAAGAACCCACTAAGAGTCCGGCCAAAAGTCCGGCGTAAAGAGGTTTCCATCTGACCGGAAAAAGAAAGCCAAAAAGACGGTGTCCCCAACGAGAGCGGACGGATTCCTTTTTAAATATTCGCCCGGCCATCTCTATGGGCAAAGCTTCCCAATCCACTGTGGACATGGCCATGGCTATCTCATTTTTAAAGGATTCAGACTCTTCCTTGACCTTCTCCAGCTGTTTCAATTCCTGTTGACAGAGGGGGCATCGGTCGAGGTGAGACTTGACACGTCTCTTGTCTTCCGGACCAAGCTCACCATAGAGAAAAGCCACTAATTCCTTGTTGATATTTTGACAGTCCCTCATACTTGACTCCTCAATAATGGACTCACCCATGATTTCAAATTCTGAATGGCTTTAAAATGCAAGGACTTCGCCGTTCCTGTGGCGATATTGAGAATTTCTGCAATCTCTTTGTACTCCAGGTTGTTGTACTGTTTCAGAACAAATACCATCTTCTGCTTCTCGGTCAGTCTATCCACGCACCTCGACAGGATGTGTTTTAAATCCGCCGAAAGGTCATGGTTCGATGCTTTCTCATCGTTGATATTCAATTCGCCGACATCCCTTCCGTCTTTCATCCTGCCATCCTTGACATGGTTTTTCCGGTAAGAATCGATACAGAGATTTTTGGCAATCTGAAGCAGCCAATTCTGAAAGTTTTTCCCTCTTTGGTATGTCCCCGCTTTTTGGTAAAACCTGAGAAAAGTCTCCTGGACTATATCCAGGGCATCTTCTCTATTGCGGAAAAAGGAATACGCCAGGGAGAAAACTTTCCTCTGGTAGAGAGACGACAGGGTCAGAAACGCTTCTCTGTCCCCATTTCTAACCCTCTCGACAAGAAAGTAGATCTGATCCTCTTCAGCTCTATTCCCTGTGTCCATTCTCAAGCTAACTTGTGCGGCTTTGTCTTGAATTGAAATCGCCCCGCTCATTCGAGCCAAATAAGAACCCTGTTGCCTCTATCATTGATTTCGGTCAGAAGCCCCGGACGTTTGTGCCTCAAGTTCCGGAATTTTCTCCTGTCGAAATCATACCTTATTTCAAGATCAAATTCATCCTTCCCCTCATCTATCCAATATCCCAAATCCGAACATTCGTCCACCAGTCCGACAGGCGTCGTGATTTTCACTATTTTTCTTTCATCTTTATCATAAACCAATATATGGATCTGCTCCGGACTTCTTCTGCGCCAGCGGGGACTGTGAAGGCGTTCGATTTCGCGGTGAGCGTCCCTGAAATAAGTCCCCGGATTTTTGACATTGTCGATGACCTCGACTGACAAACAGCCGCTCATAACCAGAAAAAGACAAACAATCAAGATCAACTTCCCGACGGTTTTTGTTTCGTTCATGGCTTGCCTCACTTGTTTATATCCAAAGCTTCCTACGGAAATATCCGAAAAAGGTTCACGCCGGCAAAACAAAATAAATGAGACGGAAACATTCAGGTTTCTGTTCTTCTGAGTTAGAAATATGGGGCGGTAGAGAGAAGAGAGAGGCACAGGATTGAATGACAAATGGAGGAAGGCAACTGAAGATCAAGGGTCTTGGCAAGAATGGACCCGTGTATGACACCCCTCCCAAGCCATTTGAGCGGGTGGCACGGCTGGAGGGAGCCCCCTGAGCGCGCGCAGCGGAAGGGACCCACCGGGGAATGTGTGGAGCGAGCACGCACGGGGGAGGAAGCCGGGACAGGCCCCGCGAAAAAGGCCCCCACCTCCTGCGTTGAAAAAAAGACGGGAAAGCAATATGATAGCTTATTGACCGCCGGCTTGTTTGGAAGACAAGTCCTGTGCCAGCGAAAAGAAAGGTATTTTTTTAAAGATGCCTTCAGGCTTGGAGGAAATATGAAAAGAGGAAGATATGTTCTGATCATTTTAGTCATCTTTTTCGTTCTCATCTTATCGACCTGCGTGTCTTTTATATTTTTAGAGTTCAAAAAGACTCCTTCTGTCAGAACCCACTCTTTTCTGGAGATAGACCTCTCCGGACAAATTCAGGAGAAGGCGGAACCTGACTTTTTCACGTCCTTTTTCGGGATCAAACCTCCTTTGTCCATGCACGATATCTGGAGAAACATTCAAAAAGCCAAAAACGACACCCGTATGGAAAGCCTGGTGCTGCGGCTCGGACTTCTTCAATGCGATTGGGCCAAAATCGAGGAAATCAGACAGAGTGTACTGGACTTCAGAAAATCCGGCAAAAAGGCCTATGCCTATATCGGTGAAGCCATGGATTTTGATAAGGAGTACTATCTCGCCACTGCCTGCGATAAAATCATTCTCCACCCGCTGGGAACTTTAATTCTCAACGGCATCGGCGGCTACGTTCCCTTTATCAAAAATTCTTTGGACATGCTGGGAATCGAAGCCGAATTTGAACATGTTGAAGAATACAAAACGGCTGCCAGCATGTACACCGAAGAAAGCTACACTCCAGCCCATCGGGAAATGATGCTATCCATCTATGGTGACTTTTTCAATATCTATATCCAGGGTGTCGCTGCAGCCAGGAACATCCCCGAAGAGGAGTTCCGTGGGTACATTGACCAGGCTTTTTTCCGGGCGGAAAAAGCAAAGGAACTCGGTCTGGTCGATGACCTGCTCTACGAGGATGAATTTGAAAACCTCCTCAACAAAGACGGGCTAAAGAAAACCAGGATCAGACATGACCAATACACCAACATCTCTCCTTCGTCGGTCGGGCTGGACCGGGGGAAAAAAATTGCCTTGATATACGGCATGGGCCCCATTCACAGCGGAAGCGGTCTCAACCAGACAATAGGCAGCACATCGATGGGCTTGCTGATCAAGAGGGCAAGGATGGATACAAGCGTGGATGCTCTCGTCTTTCGTATTGACAGTCCGGGAGGTTCGGCGATCGCCTCCGATATTATCTGGAGGGAAATCGCCTTGACGAAGCAGATAAAGCCAGTGATCGTTTCCATGTCAGATGTAGCCGGCTCGGGGGGGTACTGGGTGGCCATGAATGCGGACAGAATCGTTGCCCAACCCCAGACATTGACCGGTTCCATCGGTGTCGTTGCCGGAAAATTCAATTTGTCCGGGTTATTAGAAAAGCTGGGAGTCACAGCCGAAAGAGTCGCCTTCGGAAAGACGGCCGATATGTTCACTTTCTTCCGCGGTATGTCTCCAGAGGAAAGAGACTTGCTCAAAAAGCACATCCTCTGGATTTATGATGAATTCACCACCAAAGTCGCCGAGGGAAGGGGCCTTCCGAAAGATGAAGTCGACAGATTGGGGAAGGGGCGTGTCTGGACCGGTCAGCAGGCCAAGGAACTGGGCCTGATCGATGAACTGGGAGGTCTATCCAGAGCGATCGAACTGGCCAAGGAACTGGCCGATATCCCCGCCGGCGAAAGTGTCAAGCTGGAAGTCTGGCCGAAAAAACCTTCCTTTTTCGAGAGTGTATTCCGGAGAAGGATAGTGGGAACTCAGGCACGCTGGAAGTCGGATATCGAGAACTTGCTGCAGATCTTTCAGCTTCTCCAGGATGAAAAAACTCTGGTTCTGATGCCGTTTTGGAAAGGTCCTCTATAGAGATTCTTGGCGGAAAGGAAAAGAGTCTTTCACGATCAGTAGGCATAAGAATCCGGACAAATTGTTTTGAAATCGCAGTGACTGCAATTGTGCCAATCGGCTTTGGCCTTAAAATTTTTCCGTCTGATCCCCTCGGCCGCTTCTTCAATCTTGGAGAGAGAGCGCTCCATCTCAACTTTTCCTTTGGAAGCATGTCCGATGACATCGGATTCCAGAAAGTGGAGCCGGGTTTCAAGAGGCTCCTGGCCCTGGGTTTTTAGAAAGGAGAGAGCGTATAAATCCATCTGCAGGCTGTCCCGCGTCTTCTTGTCCGCCTCCTTCTGATCTTTGACTCCAGAGGCCTTGTAATCAATGATAATCCCTCCCGACTCTGTTTCATCAATTCTGTCCCACCTGCCGCTGAACTTGATATCCTTGTGAAACCAGCGAAAATTCTTCTCTATAAAATCAGGAGGCTGTCCGGCTTTTTCTTCGCGGCGGTAGAAAAGGCGCAGCGCTTCTTCCCCTGCATTCCTTCTCATCTCCTCATGCTCCCGGCTGAGGAAGCCCTCGTTGACCCACATTTTTTTATAGGCCTCAATCAGGTCTTTTTCGGAAATTCCGTCGTTGGAAATCTTTTTCCGCAGATAAAGATGAATCACATGGTGAAGGGTGCGTCCGAAAACGAGATTGTGATGAGGAAGAAGGGGAACGTTCAGGACATGTCTGAACTTGTACCTGAGCGGACAAGTCAAGTAGTCATCCAGCCGGAAAAAGCTCAAGGACAGCGTTCCCTCCTCCTCGGCCCGGAGGACCTTGGCCGGCAGAACATCACGGGACGCATACCTCTTGATTTCCTCCAGAGCCGAAGAACGCAGGGTTTCCTCGGGGGGCTGGGCCAGATCAAGAGCTTCGAGCACAAAAGGGCTGACTTTTTTGAGACGCTTGAGTCCGTAATCTCTCGACCAGGTCAAGTACATAAACCTCATGGCCCGTGTCATTCCCACATAAAACAGGCGCCTCTCCTCCTGGATGATATTGTCTGCGGATAAAAAGTCGACCTGGACCAGATTTTCAGGAACAGAGATTTTTTCCTTTCGCCCGCGGCCGGGAAAGCGGTCGGCAATCAAACTGACCATAAAGACGAATGGAAACTCCAATCCCTTGGACTTGTGGATGGTGAGAACATTAACAGCATCCTCTTCCAGTTCAGCTTCTGCAGATGCGGGATTGTCTCCAACCTGCTGAAGAAGATCCAGATGCCTGGAGAAGGAATACAGAGAATCTTCATCACTCAGTTCTGAAAAATTTTTCACTTTGTCAAAAAAAATACGGATATTCTTGGTCTTGATTTCCGCAGGAGGTCCCTCCTCCCGGACCAACGTTTTCAAATATCCGGAGCGTTCCAGAAAAGCGTACAGGATCTGTCCGGCATTTTGAGAACCGGCCAGACGGACAAAATAGAGCAGGTCACTGAAAATCCGCTTCACTTTATCCTCGGTGTCTCTGTCCACGTCGACAGGACTCTGTCCGTTGTGGATTTTTCTGTAAACCTGATGCAGTGAAATATTTTTCTTACGTGCAAAATTAGACAGAATGCTCAAGTCATAGGGATCTATGTTATAGACCTCGGAGAGGGAAAGGAAAAACAGGCTTTTACTGTCTTCAAAATCTGTCAGCGCCTTTATGAACGAGACAAGAATTTTGACCTCATCTTGACTGTACAGCCCACGGCTGCCTGAAAACCGGAAAGGGATTCCTTTCATGTTCAAAGATCTCAAAAAAGGATCCCCGTCGGCGTTTCTGCGGACAAGAATGGCAAAATCCCTGAAACGGAAGCCTTCGGCTACTTTCTCCCGAATGATCTCGGCGACTCTGTCCGTTTCATGAGAGAGCGAATCGAACTGGAGCATGTGGATGCTCTTTTCTTCCGTATCCACCTCCGATTTGAGTTTTTTGGCAATCTTTTCCTGCACCTCCAGCCGTTCCGGATTGTTGTGCTGGATCAACTGGTAAGCCGCATCCAGGATGGGTTGAGTAGACCGGTAATTCCTGTTCAAAACAATCTTTTTTGCATCAGGGTAAACAAGTCGAAAATTCAGAATATTGCTCAACGAGGCCCCGCGGAAACGAAAGATACTCTGATCATCATCCCCGACAACGGAAATATTCCTGTGCTTTTGGACCATAAGCTTGAGCAGTTCGAACTGAACGGAATTGGTGTCCTGGAATTCATCGACGAGAATATATTTGTATTTTTCCTGAAATCCGCTGAGGATGGAAGGCCGTTTTTTAAAAAGCTCGACAACGTTCAGCACCTGATCTTCAAAATCAATTTTGCCTTCCTCCCTCAGCAGTTCTGTGTATTTGGCGTAGACTTCCGCCATTTCAACATATTTGGCCGCCGTATCCTTCTCAACTGGATCGACGGCCTTGTGGCGGAAATTATTGGCGAATTCGAGGTATCTCTCCGGTGTTATGTTTTCCTGTTTCAGTCTTTTGATCGTGTTCAGCAGTTCTTGGATATGCCTGGTCGGTGAGCTGAGAGGCCTGTAATAGTCGAGAGGAAATTGAAAGAGACGCTCACGAAAGAAAATGGCCTGCTCCACTTCGTCGAGCAAGCGGACATCCGGAGAATAGCCTAGTTCATGGCCCCAGTTGCGCAGCACTCTCTCCCCGAATGAATTGAAGGTACTGATTTCAACAAAAGAATAACTGTAGGGCGTGAGGACATCGACCCTCTCTTCCATTTCATTGGCTGCTTTTTCGGTGAAGGTGACAGCCAGAATCTGCTCGGGCCTGGCTTGCTTGGTGGCGATGAGATAGGCAATCCTATGCGTTATAACCTTCGTCTTCCCCGTTCCTGCTCCGGCGATAATAAGCAGAGGGCCTCCGCCGTGCGTTACGGCTTTTTTTTGTTCGGCATTCAGATTAAAAAGCAACCGGTCCATATATTTCAACTTCCAGAAAAACAGGGTGTTCCAATTCAGATAATAGTGGATACAGATTCATAAATCCAGAAGAAGAACATTTCCGTTCTGTTGTCGATGAGCCCCCATACGAAAGTCAGGAGCGGTCCCGATGAAGGAACTTTCAGCCCTTTCTGAAATCCGAGTGGGAAAAGAGCGGATTAAATCTCCCCCGAAGGATTATTTTTTTTTGGAAACCGGAGGTTTCTTCTCAGATTCCGATTTTTCATCTGTGATGATGAGCAATTCATCAGGATAGATGAGACCCAATTGGCCTCGGGCTTTGAGCTCGTATGCCTTTGGATTTTCCTCCAATTCCATTATATCCCTTTCCAGGCTTTTCTTTTTATTCTCAAGTTGCTCAATCTCGTCGAGCAAGGTTTGTTTTTGCTTCTTGGCATTGTAGACCTCCAACCAGCCCTTGCTGCCAAAAAAAGAGGCCATGATGAGAACCAGGGCCAGAAAGACGACAACCGCAATCAGGACCTTGTTCCGGACAGACGGCTGTTTTTTCTTTTCCATCTTCATGAGGACAGTTTCTCCAATCCCCAATTCAGAAGCTTGTTCAGCTCTTTTTCATTCCCTGCTTCTGCATAACAACGGATACGGGGTTCCGTTCCCGAGAAACGATAAAGAAACCAGTCATCGTCCGCAAAATCCAATTTCAATCCATCGATCGTCTCGATGTTGACCACCTCTCTGTCACCCAGCTTATCAGGAGGCTTTTTTATGAGGTTTTTTAATTTCCTTTCGTTTCCAGAGGTGAGAGGCCGGCTGACCTGTTTGTCCACCTTTCTACCATACTGCCGGTACAGATCTCCAATCAATCCTGGCAGGGACTTCTTCATGGTGGCCAGCATCTCGACCAAAAGGAGGCCCGCTATAATGCCATCCTTTTCCGGAAGATGGTCTTTTAAGACCAAACAGGCACTCTCCTCTCCCCCGAAAATGATTTTATCTTCAAGAAAAAGTTCAGCCAAATATTTGAAGCCGACGGGCGTTTTATAAAGAGGAAGGTCGTATCGTCTGGCGATCCTGTCGATCAAATGAGTGGTGGCCACAGATCGAGCGACGCCCCCTCTCCAATTTTTATGTGTCACCAAATAATCCAAGAGAAGGGAGAGCACGATGTTGGGATCAACATAATTCCCTTTCTCGTCTACAACTCCAAAACGGTCGCCGTCGCAATCTGTCGCAATTCCCAAATTGCATTTTTTCTTCTTCACCAGATCCTTCAATTCAAGCAGATTCTCTTCCGTCGAGGAAGGAGTGATACCGCCAAAATAAGGGTCCACATATCCATGGATCTCCTCGACCGGGATCTGATTTTCTTCAAGAATTTCGTCCAAGTATTCGCGGCTGGTTCCATAGAGTGAGTCGGCTGCCACTTTAATGTTCGACTTCCGAATGAGCTCGAAGTCGATTTTTTTCTGGAGGAGGTTCAGATAATCCTTCTGAAAATCGATCTTCTCCACATATTCTGTTTTGGAGTAATAAGGACAAAAAGAGAAGTCCTTCATGAGAATCTTGATTTCTTCTTCAATTTTATCTGTCTCGTCGGGGAGAGCCGGCGCTCCGGATTCCGTGTTGTATTTGAGGCCGTTGTATTCAGGGGGATTGAAAGAGGCCGTAAAATTGATTCCGCCTTGAGCTTTTCTCCTGATGATCTGAAGCGACTGGGCTTGAGAGGGTGAATCTCTATCGGCCAAATAAACGTGAATTTTGTTATGAGAAAGGACTTTGGACGCTTCGGAAGCGAATCTCTCGGATAGGAATCGAGTGTCGTAATTGACAACAACAGAAATTTTCTTTTCCGGAAATTTTTTCTTGAGATGATTGGCAAGCGCCTGAACGACAATCCGGACATTCTTGAACGTGAATTCCTCCCCCATAACGGCGCGCCAACCAGAGGTGCCGAACTTAATCATTTCCCCAAAATTAGCACAACCCCTCCGCAAAAGCAACCCTCTTGAGATCGAGCTATACGTCTCCAATTCCATGATATCGACCTTTTGAGTGGCTGGCCGGCGGAGGAGGCCCGGCACTGTCACATCCCGGTTGACAGGAGTCTCCATGTTTTCTACCTTATTAAAGGTGTTACAAGTCAGGCCCCGATTCCTCGCAGGAGTGTTTCTGGTCTCCGCCGCCACTCTCAGCCTGGAGATCTGTCTCATTCGATATTTCTCTATCTCCCAGCACTACCACTTCGCATTTTTAGTCGTCAGTATCGCCTTTATGGGATACGGAGCCAGTGGTTCATTCCTCGCAGCCCGGAATAAAATGGACCGGAGAGGAAGCGGGAAATTCCTCTCCTTCACCACCCTTCTGTTTTCGGGGAGCATTCTGATCAGCTTTCTTCTTACCAATTCAATCCGCTTCGATTTTGCCAAACTGGCATGGGACTCATCACAGATTTGGCTCGTCTTCATCTTTTACATCCTGCTCAGCCTTCCCTTTTTCTTTGCAGGTTTGACTGTCTCATTTGCCATCACAAAAGCCGCCAGGTTTGTGCACACAATCTATTTTGCCGACCTTCTCGGAGCCGGGACAGGAACAATCCTTTCTCTCATCCTCTTCCTTCCTCGAGGGGATAAGGGGTCTATTCTTTTGATCTCGCTTCTTGCCCTGTTTGCATCTCTCCTCTTCAGCAGAAAAAGTTCCATCCTCTTCAAATTCGCCGTGTTCCTCCTCATCATTACAGAATTTTTCCTCTTTGTCTCTCGCCCCTCTTGGCTGGATTTCCGAATTTCCCCATTCAAAGCACTTCCCGTTGCCCTGCAGTACCCGCAGGCCAAACACCTCCTTACCGAGTGGAACGCCATTTCACGCATCGATGTCATCGACTCTCCGGCTGTACGATTTGCCCCTGGGCTGAGTCTTCTTTATAGAGAGGATATCCCCCCTCAGTTGGGACTGACAATCGACGGCGACGGATTGACTGCAGTGACCGGATACAACCATGATCCTGCTCCTTACCATCGGCTTTTATCGAATCTTCCCTCATCCTATGTGTATTCTTTTCTGAAAAAACCGAAAGTCCTCGTCATTGAGCCCAAAGGAGGTCTGGATATTATTGCCGCACACATCAACGAGGCCGAATTCATCCTAGTCATAGAAAACAATCCGCTCATCACCAAAATCCTCCGTAAAGACCTGGCCGAATTTACAGGAAAATTGTACCTTTCGGAAAATCTGAAAATCGAAACAGCCCACAGCCGGACCGTTATTGACCGTGAGAAGGGAACATATGACCTCATCGTCTTCCCCATTTCGGATGTATTTGGGTCCTCTAGCACCGGATTGTACGGATTCGGCGAAAATTATCTCTTCACGGCGGAAGCATTCACCCGAATCTTTGAATCCCTAACACCGCAAGGAGTGGTCAGCATGAGTTTCTATCTCCTCCCTCCCCCAAGACAGGAAATTCGGGCACTGGCCACCTGGATTCAAGTCCTGGAGGAAAAGAGAAAAAATCCGGCCCAACATATCGCCTCTCTAAGGAGCTGGGGAACCATCAGCCTGTTCATTAAGAACAGTCCATTTTCACAAACGGAAATTGAAAAACTCAAGGAACACGCCGGCGCACGCCTCTTCGATCTGGTCTACCATCCAAATATCAAGGAGGAAGAGGTCAATATTTACAACAGATTCCAACAACCCATTTACTACACGCATTTTCTTCATCTGCTCTCTCGTGAAACAAGAAAGCGTCATTCTCAAAATTATCTCTTTGACATCAATCCCGTATCGGATAACCGGCCATTCTTTTTCAATTTTTTCAAATTCGGCCGCTTAAAAGACACATATGAAGCCTTTGACCGGAAATGGCTTCCTCTTCTTCAAGGGGAATATCTCATCCTTATCCTGCTTGTGCAATCCGCCCTTGTCGCTTTTGCCTTCATTCTCCTTCCTATTTTCAGACTCAGAGCCCGACCCTCCATTCAATCCAAACCTCTACTGAAAGTTCTTCTTTATTTCGGATTGATCGGAATGGCTTTCATGTTTATCGAAATAACTCTCATTCAAAAATTTATCCTTTTCTTAGGCCAGCCTCTTTACAGCGTCTCAATCGTGATCGCTTCTTTGCTGATTTCATCTGGAGTGGGAAGTCTCAGTTCTAAAAAAATTCTGAAGGGAGACATCCGGAGGAATCTTAAAAAGATACATCTGCTTCTCTTCCTGCTGATCGCATTCGCCTTTGTCTTTATCCCCTTTCTATTCCAGATATTCATCGGCGCCGAATTCACGATCAGACTGGCATTAACCGTCCTAACCATCTCGATATTCGGTTTTTTCATGGGATTTCCTTTTCCCTCCGGAATCAGGCTTCTGGAATCTTATGAAAGAGCTCTTATTCCTTGGGGATGGGCGGCCAACGCCTTCTTCTCGGTTTTGGGTTCGATTGCGGCTTTGATGATCGCAATTTGGGGAGGATACAACCTCGTTCTCTTTCTCGCCGGAGGGTGTTATCTATTAGCTCTTCCTTTTTATCGTTTTTCTGTAAAAGAGGAGCGATTGTAATAACGGAAAAAAAATCTTATTTTATCCGTTTTTCCATCTCCCCGACCATGGGAACGAAGCGGACTCCGGAAATGAATTCGACAGATGGTTCCCCCCCCCTCATGGTCACAAGAGTCAGGGTTTGATAATACAAAGTGCTGCCGAGAGGAATTATCAGTCTCCCTCCCTCCTTCAATTGGTCGAGCAGGGGCGGCGGAATGTGGTTTGCCGCACAGGTGATGATGATGGCATCAAAAGGAGCGTGTTCTGCCCAGCCAAAATACCCATCGTCCCATTTGACACGAACTTGGGAATAGTTCAATGCTTCGAGAGTCTGGGCAGCCTTCCCGGCCAGTTTTTCTCTAATTTCTATTGAAAAGACAATATCCGTAAAATGGGAGAGTACAGCCGCCTGGTATCCAGATCCCGTCCCGATCTCTAAAACCTTTTCCCCATCTTTGACATCGATGTATTGAGTCATTAGGGCCACGATATACGGCTGAGAGATCGTCTGTCCTTCATCGATGGGCAGCGGCTGATCAATATAAGCCCTGGATCGGTCCCGAGGAAGGACAAAGAGGTGCCGTGGAACTTTGCCCATGGCATCCAAAACTTGAGGACTGGTGATGTCTCGTTCTGCCAGTTGTCTATCGACCATCTGCTGTCTCATCCTGAAATAGGTGTCTTTTTCCTTTTCTAGCTGGAATCCGAAGACAAAAAAGACGGTCGTAAAAAATAGACATATTTTGAATACAATCCCCTTTTTCATCCTGATTTCATTCTCACTCAGGAGTCCTTAAAAATCAATACCTGAAAATCCGCCCCTCACCTCCGATCCCATATTTCATAACCCTTCCCACCCGTTCAAAACGGCAGCGTGTGAGAAACAAAAAATATTGCAGGCACGGCTGGATCGGACTTTCTCTCTGGTATCTCATCGTTTGAGATGAGAACACCTCATCGTTTGAGATGAAAAAGAATAGAACAATATCACCCCCCAATCCATCCTGTCTGGTGTTGACGGTATTTCTTCCTTCTGCGAGCATGAAGCCATGCACAAAAACTATCTTTATTTATTGAGACTATTATTGCCAAAATTCGTCTTTCATGAATGATAAAAGGTTCCATTGAAAAGAGAGAACTGATGACGGGAAGCAAGAAAAAAGAAGTTGACGCACTGACCCTGCCAACTTTCAAAGAAAGAGTTGCCGTCTATCCGGGATTCTTCGATCCCATCACCAATGGACACGTGGATATCATCAGAAGAGGACTCAAACTCTTCGACCATTTGATCATCGCTGTTTTAGAGAATCCCAACAAACAGGCTCTTTTCACGACTAAAGAAAGAGAAGTCATGATTAAGGACATATTTTCAAGGAACAATAAGATCACGATCAAGTCCTTTCATGGTCTTCTGGTTGATTTCATGAAAAGAAACAGAGCGAAAATTGTGATAAGAGGACTCAGGGCTATCTCAGATTTCGAATATGAATTTCAAATGGCCCTGATGAACATGAAACTGGAACCGAAAGTGGAAACCCTATTCATGATGCCCAATGTCAGTTTCACTTTCCTCAGTTCACGGCTGGTCAAAGAAGTAGCCATGCTCGGGGGGCATCTCGAAGGTTTAGTCCCCGGAAGCGTAGAAAAAAAATTGAAAGAAAAATTCAGACTAGCCTCAAAAATCACACCAAATCCAATATAAGGAGCGAGAGGAGCAAGCATGTTCGGAATCGGTCGTCAAAATCAACTGGTTGGATTGGATATTGGTTCTTATGCCATCAAAGCTGCAGAGCTGACGAGAAAGAGCAAGGGAGGCTCTGAAACTTTCAGCGTTAAAAAACTGGGTTATGAAATCCTCCCTCGTGACGCCATTGTGGAAGGCACCATAATCGATACGGCTGCCGTGGCTGAAACGATCAAAATGATATTCTCTGAGAACAAAATATCCACCAAAAATATCGTAATTTCAGTCTCCGGCAATTCCGTGATCATTAAAAAATTGTCACTCCCTCCCATGGACCAAGAGGAATTGAAGGAATCCATCTTCTGGGAAGCCAAACACAGCATCCCCTATCCTTATGAAGAAACAAGCGTGGACTACGCCATCCTTCCTCCACTGATGGGTTCTGGAAAGCAGAACCTGAATATTCTTCTTGTTGCTGCCAAAAAAGACAAAATCGCCAATTACAGTAATGCCGTCAATCAAGCGGACAAGACCACAGAAGCTATCGAAGTGGATGTTTTCGCTCTTCAAAACGCAATCGAAATCAATTACCCCGATGTCTATCAGGATAAAACGATCGCCATCATCAATCTCGGAGCCGGTCATACCAATATCATTATCGTGCATCGAGGTGTCCCACAGTTGTTTCGTGACCTTCCCTTCGGCGGTTCCTGGTTCACGGAAAATCTCAGCAAAGAATTGAACATCAGCTTCGATGAATCTGAAAAGATTATGAAGGGACTTCCGGTCGAAGAAGAACTCATAGAAAAATCTCAAACCGCCCTGGGTTTGAATGTCCAGAATCTTCTTGATGAAATCAGCAAAACCTTTTCTTTCTATGAAACAGGCGAGGGGAAGGAGAGCAAAATCGAGCTCATCTTTCTCTGCGGGGGTCTTTGCAACCTCAAGGACCTGGCCTCTCAGTTCGAACAGAAGTTCAATATCAACGCAAACATCTTGAATCCTTTTCGCAATATCAACATCGATCGAAAGAAATTCGACTCAATCTATTTCAATGAGCTTGCAGCGCAGTTCGGCGTCGTCATCGGACTGGCTACAAGACAAATGGAAAAATGAGCCATGATAAGAGTAAACCTATTAAAACCGGAACATAAGGAAATCAAAGAGACGGCGGCGGCAGCGGACCTGGCTGCTCCTTTAAGAAAGAAAGAGCCAGTCAAGGGTCTTATACTGTTCCTTCTTGTAGTGGGCCTTTTCTCCTATTACTTCACGCAGGAGAGAACTTTAAAGAGGGAAAGGAACCTTTTGGACGCCGCCATCGAGGAAAAAAATTCTCTTCAGGATGTTGCAGTACTCCTCAGCGAGGTTGAAGCTCAAAGAGATACTTTGGAGAAAAAAATCAACTTGATCAATTCTTTGAAAGCCCAACAACCCGTAGCAGTCGAGGTCATGGATGAGTTGAGCCTGAACATCCCCGATTGGATTTGGCTGGTAGACGTAAGTTATGACCGGCAAAATGTGAGGATCCAAGGAAAAGCTCTTTCCAACACTCTGATTGCCGACTACATCTACAATCTCGAAAACAGCCCGGTTTTCACAATGGTCAACTTGATTTCTTCCACCCAACAGACCTTGGGGAGGGATGAGTTTCTTGATTTCACGCTTACAGCCCGCTATGTATTTCCCACATCGCAGGAGTCTCCATCTGAAGTGGGAACAGAGGAGGGGATAAAATGAGGGAATGGCCCTGGTACAGTATTTTGATTTTGGCCCTGTTGGTTTTCGCTGCAGTGTTCCTTTTCTACTTCAAACCAAGAAATTCAACAATTTCTGAACTCAGAGACCAAAGAATGCAAGTGGAAAATGAAGTCATGCAGCTCAAATCGCAAAAAAGACAAATCGACCAGATAAAAAAAGAACTGGAGGGGATGACGGCTACTCTCAAAGAACTAGAAATCGTCATTCCGAAAAAAAGGGAAATCTACAATATTTTGAAGCAGATTCAGGAACTCGCCTATGATTCTCGGCTCGACATCATCAAATTCATTAACCTTGGAGAAGTCTTTCAAGAATTCTATTGGGAGTGGCCCATTTCCATCGAAATAACCGGGAACTACCACAATCTTGCCCAGTTCTATGACAAACTGATCGATTTCCCGAGGCTCTTCAATGTCGAAAACTTTTTGATCCGCACACTCCAAAATCAGACCGATTCTGAAACGATAACCGCCACCGCGACAGTCAAAACATACATTTTTGAAGACATCGAACCTCAACAGAATCAACAACTCAATCAACCGGGGATATAAAATGAAAAGAACAGCCACAATCTTTGTCTGTCTGGGTTTATTTTTGGGGGGATTGCCGCCCCTTATGGCCCAAGACACCACATCTCCTCCTCAAAAAGAAAATGTGCAGTCCACGGCCAGACGACGGCCGGCTTACACCCCGGGAGATCGAAGAGATCCGTTCCGGAATCTCCTAGGGGGGAGAGAAATTCAAAAAACAGGTGCAGCCGAAGGAATTCCCCAGATCTATATCGATGACATTCTGCTTGTGGGCATTGTCAAGAAACAGGACAAGTACACTGCCATTATCAACGATAAAGAAAGTTTCCCCTACTACATCAACGTGGGCGACAAATTTGCCGACGGATTTGTTCAATCAATCGAGTACACCAAAGTCATTTTTCGTAAAACTCACGAAAGAGGTGTGCCTCTTCGTCGAGTCAAAGATATCACCAAGGAAATCATTCTATAGGAGCAAAAAATGAAAAGGGATAAAGCATTGTGGGCGACATCCTTCCTCTGTATCGTGTTTCTCTTCAGCGGATTCATACAAAGTTCCGATCCTTATGCGGTAGTAGATCAGATCTTTGTGCATCAGGGAGTCATGAGCACCAAAGTGGTTCTTCAAGCGACTTCACCTCCTCCGCTGTTCAAATCGCACTATACGGAAGAAGATCCTATCACCCTTGTTGTCGATTTGGGTGGAGTTACTGTGAACGCCAATCAGCCGTTCGCCGTTGCCGAGAACTCAGTTATTGAAAACATCGAACTGGAAGAGAAAAATCCGGAACAAGCTCTGCTCCTGCTTCGCATGAAAGAGAAACTTCCTTACCGGCTGTACTCATATGAAAACACGACCATCATCGAATTCAATCAATACCAGAACAACCGGAATCCAGACTTCATTCCAGCCGATATTGAAAGGAAGCTCGAAAACGGACAGTTGGAGATGAGCTCTTTAAAAGACATCGACATCACGGAGAAAAATGACAGGATCGAAATAAAAGCCAAGTTGTCAGGCGAAACTCAAGTGGATATTTTTGCTCTTGAAAACCCCTACCGGCTGGTTGCAGATCTGTACAACACAAAAAACGATTTGAAAAGGTCGAGTTACGGGATCGCCAAAGCCGGCATCAAAGCGATGAGGACAGCTCAATTCCGCACAGGAGATCCCTGCCCCATAACCCG
>CBFDBS010000009.1:0-20223 GCA_965603105.1 uncultured bacterium | reverse complement strand
AATGACTATCATTTTGGATGGCACACATTTGACCGTTGAGAAAATGGACAGGATCGCCCGGAAAAACGAGCCTGTAGAGCTGCATCCGGAGGCTCTGGAGAGGATCAAACGGTGCAGACTCATTCTTGAGGACAAGATCAAAGCGCACGAGATCATTTATGGAGTCAATACGGGAATCGGTGAATTCTCTGAGGTCGTTCTCGATGAAAATCAAATGAGGGACTTTCAGCGGTATTTGATCTACAACCACGCCGCAGGCATCGGAGATCCGGCTCCTTTGGATTATGTCCGGGGGGCCATGGCCGGCCGGATCAATGTCCATGCCCACGGGAATTCGGGCTGCCGTCCCGAAATCACCTTGACTCTGGTGGATATGCTCAACAAGGGTGTAACACCCTTCGTCTGCCAGAAAGGTTCAGTGGGCGCCTGTGGAGATTTGGCTCCGATGTCTCAAATCGCCCTGCTGCTCCTGGGTGAGGGAAAAGCCTACTACGAGGGTGAGCTTGTCGATGGAAAGGATGCTTTGGACAGAGCCGGAATACCTGTTCCAGGGCTTTACGCACGAGATGGATTGGCGGCTATCAATGGTTCGAACATGCTGACCGCCATGAGCGCTCTACTTCTGTATGATGCCAATCGGTGGTTGAAGCAGGCGGAGATTGCAGCGGCCATGTCTTTAGAAGCTTTGAAAGCCAACATGAAGCCATATACACCAAGGCTTCATGAAGTGCGCGGATTTCCGGGGGCTGTCCGCTGTGCCAGAGATATTATCAAGTTGATCGAAGGTGGAGATTTGATTGAGGGACGCGTCAAATGCCGTGTCCAGGATGCCTATTCCATGAGATCGACCCCTCAAGTCATCGGAGCCGCACATGATGCTGTGAGTTGGGCCCGCTCCCAGGTAGAGATCGAGTTGAATGGAGTGGGCGACAATCCCATTTTTTTCCCCGATGAGAATCTTCAACTCTCGGGCGCGAATTTTCAAGGAACTCCGGTTTCTTTGCCCATGGATATGATTGGAGCCGCCATCACCATGATCAGCGTCCTGTCCGAAAGACGGATGAACAGATTGAATAATCCCGCGTTGAGCGCCGGCCTCCCTGCATTTTTGACCAAGGGCGCGGGAATGTTTTCAGGATTGATGCTCAGCCAGTACACTGCCGACATGCAGATAGTCGAACAGCGTATCTTATCCATGCCCGCTTCAATACAGTCCATTCCTGCCGCAGCAGATCAAGAAGATTTTGTTTCCATGGGCATGAACACGGCCATAAAAAATTTCCAGATATTGGACAATGCCTACGGTGTTCTGGGCATCGAGTTTATGGCGGCGGCCCAGGCACTGGATTTTAGGGACTACTCGTTCGGAAAAGGTGTGACCAAAGCGAAAGAGATCATCCGGAAATATGTCGATTTCCTCGATATTGACAGGCCCCTTTATTCCGACCACACACGCATGAAGGAACTTGTTAAGTCCTGCGAGATCCTTGAAGAAGTCGAAAAAACTGTCGGATCTTTAGAAGACTAGCCCAAAGGGAGCACCACCAAGACCGTGATTTGGACCTTTTGAATGGGTGGCACGGCTGAAGGGATGCCCGGCGTACTCTGCTCCGTCTTTGTCAAAGACCCAACCCACCCTCCACAATCTTTTTTGTTACTTGACTTTATCCCAGTAATCGGCTAGGATAAGTAGTCTTTTTACGTCAGAGGCCAAATACTATATGTTGTGTATATATTGAGGAGATGTCGAATATATTGATTTTTTTCTTGACATTTGACTGATCAAAATCTACAATAATTCACAAGCAAATCAGCATTATGAAAAAACCCTCAGTTTCTCCTTCAAAGTTCTTTGTAGTTTTTTTGCTCTGCCTTTTTGTATTTGGGGGAGTTCCCGTTGAGTTTGCAGAGGAAAAAACTTTTTTCCACGGCTATGTGATTCCGAAACCTGTCATCAGGGTAGGTCTGGGCGTGAACCTGAGCAATATCAATGTCTCGGCTTCTTCCGGTGTTAAAATTTACGAAGTCAAGGACAACTACAAGCTTATTGCCGAAGATGTGGATGAAGTCTGGATCAGGGGACATAAAGAGAAGTTGAATGAAAGGTTCTTGGTTCAGGTCGCCCAATCCGACGACAGTGAGGAGGCGGAACTTTTTGCCAGCGATCTGAGGGAGAAAATTGAAAATAAAGTGACCGTTATCAGAAACACCGAAGAGGGAGTCCAAGACTCTTATCAGGTCAGAGTGGGCCATTTCATGACCAGGCAGGATGCTTTGACTTTCATCAAAGAACTGCAGCAACTGGGAATTGAGAACACCTGGATCCTGCGGGAGGAAATCACTAAAGAAGAATCCAGACCATTTTGGATCTTGGTCAACAATGAGCTCAAAGGCCTCAACAACGACACCGATCTCTATTTCATCCCCTCCCACGCGAGGAGCTATCTGTCCTTCAAAGGAAGAGATTACAGGGGAATATTTGTCCTGAAAGCAAGTCGGAAGGGCATGGTCTTGATTAACATTATCAACCTGGATGATTACTTGAAAGGAGTCGTCCCCAGTGAATTGTCTCCTTATCTTTATCGGGAATTGGAGGCACAGAAAGCACAAGCGGTGGCTGCAAGAACTTACGCCAGCAAGAAGATGGGGAGTTATAAGGATTTGGGTTTTGACTTGGACGACACGCCCAACTCGCAGTTTTATAGAGGAATGAATGCCGAACATCCATTGAGCAGTCAAGCCGTTGATCTGACACAGGGAGAGGTGGTGCTTTACAAGGGCAAATTGATCGATGCTCTCTATACAAGCACATGCGGGGGGATGACCGAAAATGTCGAAGATGTGTTCAACGGACCGGCTCTGCCCTATTTAAGAAGCACGGAGTGTGTTTACGATAAGCAGAAAGGCTATGTCTTGAGAAGCAATCGAAGCGTTGTCCCGGTTTATTTGGATGGGAAAAATATAAGCCCTTCCATTGCCTATCTTTCGAGCTTAGGGATTTTTCCTTTCGAATCTGATCCGTTGTTTTTTAAAGAAGAGATTTCATTCCAGGAAGCGGCAAGCTGGATCGAGAGCGCTTCCAAGATATCAGGAAAAACTTTTCAATTCGAGCCCAGAGTTGAGCCGTCCATCGATCACCGGACTTTGGCCCGTCTTTTTGTCGACGCCTTCGAATGGCAGGAAGAAGTCGACCATCTTCTTTTCCCCAGTGAAAAGAGTTTTGTCTTGAGGAATCTACAAGGGGGGGACGGAGACAAATCAGATGAAGTGGCTTACCTTATTTTTGCTGGAATTTTTCCTTCACCCGATGTTGCACAGCAGACAGGGCGTTCCATTTCCAGGGGAGATCTGGTCCTCTATTTGAACAGGTCTCTTCTCAATCAGAAAGATTTGGCCGGCATGGGGAAGTTCAAGAGCCTTGAGAAAGACAGAGTCACGGTCGTTGCCGGAAGAGAAGAAAAACAGTTCAATATTCTACCCGAAACTTATCTCCTTTTGAACAGCAACGGGGACTTCCATTTTGTCAAAGAGGCCAATCTTTTAGGAGGAGAGGACATAAGATGGATTGAACGAGATGGGCAGGCTCTGTTTATAGAAGTCAAAAATCCTCCTCAAACCAATGTGCTTGACCGCAGTTCCATTTACAGCTCATGGGAATCGAGAAAGTCGAAAGAAGATCTCGAATCGAGGATCAATCGGTATTATCCCATCGGCGAACTTATCGATTTGATTCCACAGAGAAGAGGTGAATCGAACAGGCTGGCCCAGCTTCAGATTTCCGGTTCCGAATCACAGGCCGTCGCCGACGGTTTCAGGATCAGAACTGTCCTGGGACTGAGAGAGACTCTTTTTGTCATCGAGAGAGAGTACGACGAATCCGGAAATATCACTCATTTTGTCTTCAACGGAAGGGGTTGGGGACACGGTGTCGGGCTCTGTCAAGTCGGGGCTTTCGGAATGGCTCAGGTGGGAGCCGGTTACAAAGAAATCTTGAAAAAATATTATCACGGTATTACTATAGGCAAAATTTATTAATTGATAGGAGTCGACAGTTGACTGAAGAAAGCCTGAAAGAAAAGCTCACCCAAGTTGTCAAAGAAAAATCTTTGCTCACCAATGTTGAGCGTGTCTTGACCTCGGGCAGAACGAGCAGTTATTACATCGATGCGAAAATGACCACTCTCGATCCATTAGGCGCCAGCCTGATAGGAAAGCTCATCCTGGAGGTCCTCAAACCTTATGCGTTCGATGCCATAGGCGGCTACACCTTGGGCGCAGATCCGATTGTTTCTGTTGTTTCGGCCTTGTCGGCCGATACAGAAAGGCCATTTCCGGCTTTTATTGTTCGCAAAGAACCGAAAAAGCATGGAGAAAGGAAGCTGATAGAAGGACCTTTCCAGGAAGGTTGGAAAGTTGTCGTCGTCGATGATGTCGTCACTTCGGGAGGTTCGACCTTGAAAGCCTGTAAAGCCGTAGAAGACGAAGGCGGCCAGGTTGTTTTGACCTTGACCATTGTGGACAGGCTCGAGGGGGGAAGAGAGAACCTGGAGGGTGCCGGCTATAAATTCATCTCTCTTTTGACGCGGGATGACCTCCTCTCCTAGACAGAACCGAGTATCTCCTTCACGCAGCCTTACAGGAGCCAAAAAATATATTCATTTTTCTTTTTGTTTTGGTATGAATTGATTGGGGCAGCCTCTCCAAAACCGTGATGAAGAGAGAGTTTTGGAGATGCTGTCGTCCTTCGACCTCGCCTTGCTTTTTCATTTTCCATTGAGTAAAATTCTTGTCTTTACCAGGACAGGAGACATGAGCGACAAAAAAAAGAGAATCAAGCTGGGATTCGCGCTCTTACCTGTCGCATTTTTGATTGTCGCCCTTTCTGTCACCATCGGGCTATTTAAACAGGATCCCCATATCGCCATTATCATAGCGGCTGCTGTTGCCGCGGCTGTTGCGGTTTTCCACGGACATCCCTGGAAGGAGATCCAGGACGGCATGGTTCACGGGATCACTCTGGCCATGGGAGCGGTTTTAATCCTGATGATTGTCGGCATGATGATCGGGACCTGGATACAGGGCGGTATTGTCCCCACCATGATTTTTTATGGTCTCAAAGTCCTGTCTCCCGGTTTATTCCTGGTGGCAACACTCATTATCTGTTCCATCGTTTCCCTGGGTACGGGTTCTTCTTGGTCAACTGCAGGGACGGTGGGCGTGGCCCTCATCGGGGTGGGCAGAGGATTGGGAATCCCTGTTGCCATGGTGGCCGGAGCGATTGTCTCGGGTGCCTACTTCGGTGACAAGATGTCTCCTCTTTCCGACACGACGAACCTGGCGCCGGCGGTAGCCGGTACGGATCTGTTTTCCCATATCAGACACATGGTTTACACGACTGTTCCAGGATATGTCCTTTCCTTGATTCTCTATGGAGTGATCGGTACACAATTCGCCGGGGGGACGATCGACTCCCAAAACATCCAGACGATCCTGACAACTCTGAAGTCGAATTTTTTCATCCATCCCATCCTCCTTCTCCCTCCTGTTCTGGTGATCATTATGGTCATCAAAAAAGTTCCACCCCTGCCGGCTCTTCTCGGAGGGACAATCTTAGGGGGAATATTCGCCATGGTCGCACAGTCCCAGCCATTAGCCGGGGTCATTCAAGCTGCAAAATCGGGCTTTGTCTCTGAGACGGGAGTGGCCATGGTGGATGATCTTTTGACGAGGGGGGGGCTGGATTACATGATGAACACTGTCGCCTTGATCATTTGTGCTCTTTCCTTTGGAGGGATTATGGAGAAGACGGGCATGCTCGATACCCTTGCCAGGGCTCTTCTCAAAAGGGTTCGAACAACGGGATCCTTGGTGGCCACGACGGTTTTGAGCTGTATAGGCATGAATATCATTGCCTCCGACCAGTATATGGCCATCGTCATCCCCGGCCGGATGTACAAGCGTGCATTTGATGAACGGGGGCTTCATCCCAAGAATCTCTCACGTGTCCTAGAGGATTCGGGAACTCTCACTTCTCCGCTGATTCCCTGGAACAGCTGCGGAGCTTTTATGGGGGCAACTCTGGGAGTCAATCCACTTGTTTACCTCCCCTTTGCCTTCCTCAACCTGGCCAATCCGATCGTCTCGATTTTTTACGGGTACACGGGAATCACCATGGAAAAAGTTGAAGGGGCAGTCAAACAGAGCGAATAAAAAAAAGGACCCTTCCTTTTTGGAAGAGTCCTTTATGTCTTACTAAAACAATCCGAGTGACTGTTCGGCTCTCTTAATCTGTCAACGAATACAGGCCGGTTGATTATTTAGCCGCTCTTACTGGATGACTCCGTGTTTCTTTCCGATTTTGGTGAAAGCGGCAATTGCTTTGTCTAGATGCTCCACTTCATGGCCGGCTGAAATCTGAACTCTGATTCTGGACTGTCCGCGGGGAACGACAGGAAAGTAAAATCCGATGACGTAAATGCCTTCTTCGAGTAGATCTCGGGCCATGTCCTGGGAGAGTTTGGCGTCATTTTCGAATTTGCCGAGCATGATGGGAACAATCGGATGTTCACCGGGAGTGATGTCAAAACCGGCTTCGGTCATTTTTTCTCTGAAGTATTTGGTGTTTCTCTCCAGCTTGTCCCTCAATTCGGTCGTTTCTGAGAGAAGATCGAACACTGCGATAGAAGCACCGACGACAGCCGGAGCCAGTGTGTTGCTGAACAGGTAAGGCCTGGCTCTTTGTCTGTACAGTTCAATGATTTCTTTCCGGCCCGAAATGAATCCGCCTGAAGCTCCTCCCAGAGCTTTACCGAGGGTGCCGGTGATGATGTCGATTTTGCCCATGACGCCCCTGTATTCAAGGGAGCCTCTTCCGGTTTTACCGAGAAAACCGGTGGCATGAGCGTCATCGATCATAACCATGGCATCGTATTTTTCCGCCAGGGGAACAATCTCATGCAGCTTGGCGATGTTTCCATCCATTGAGAACGCTCCGTCCGTAGCGATCAGCCGGTGGCGGAGATTCTGAGTGGCCTTCAGCTTTTCTTCAAGGTCGGCCATGTCGCCGTGCTGATAAATGTATCTCTGGGCTTTGCAGAGACGGATCCCGTCGATGATGGATGCATGGTTAAGAGCATCGGTTATGATTGCGTCTTCGGCACCGATTAGGGGTTCGAAAACACCTCCATTGGCGTCAAAGCAGGCTACAAAAAGGATAGTGTCTTCTGTCTGCAGGAATTTTGAGATTTTATCTTCGAGAATCTTGTGAATTTCCTGCGTCCCGCAGATGAAGCGGACGGAACTCATACCAAATCCCCATTCATCGAGTGCTTTATGAGCTGCTTCAATCACTTTGGGGTGACTGGAAAGTCCCAGGTAATTGTTGGCGCAGAAGTTGAGGACTTCTTTTCCGCCCTTCACTTCGATTTCCGCTCCTTGAGGCGTCATGATGATCCGTTCTTCTTTGTACAGTCCGGCATCGCGTATGGATTGGATTTCTTGAGTGAGTTCTTCCTTGATTTTTCCGTACATTTTATACCTCCTTTTAGGGTTTATAGACTATATCAAAAATAGAGTTTGAGGTCTATAGAAAAAATGAAAAGGATAGAAAGCATTTTTCTCTTTTTTCTTCTTCTATCTGTTGGTATAATTTCCGGCATGGGGAAAAAAGACAGGAACTTCGTAGAATTTTATACCGAAAACTACTCCCGCAAATTCATAATCGATCAGCTTTTTTACGAAGGCAGGACAAACTTGCAGACTGTTCTTTGTTTCTCCAACCAATTCCTGGGGAAAGCACTTTTTTTGGATGAAGTCATACAGTCAGCCCAAATAGACGAATTTGTCTATCATGAGGCCCTAGTCCAGCCCGCTATGTTTACCCATCCCTCTCCTGAAGAGGTGCTGGTGATAGGAGGGGGAGAGGGGGCTGCCCTCAGGGAAGTCCTCCGGCACTCTACACTCCGGGAGGTGACTATGGTGGACATCGATGAACAGCTCATCGATATTTGCCGGGAGTTTATGCCCGAATGGTCACAGGGAGCATTTTCGGACTCCAGAACAGAGCTCATCTTTGCAGACGCCAGAGAATTCCTCAGGAACGGTCAAAAAGAGTATGACGTCATAATCTCCGACTTGACCGAGCCGTTGGAAGAGGGGCCTTCCGTTTACCTGTTCACGAGTGAATTTTTTCAAAAAATTGACCGTTCTTTGAATGATGGTGGATTGTTCGTTCTGCAGGCGGGGAGTGTCGATCCTTTCTACTGCCATTTTTTTGCATCCTGTGTAAAAACCTTGGAGACACTTTTTCCTGTTGTTCGTCCCTTTTGGACCTCCGTTCCGTCCTTTGGTCTGCCGTGGGGATTTGTCATCGCTTCGAAAAAGGAGGATCCCTTGGCTATCAAGCCGCAATTGGTCCGAGATCGTTTGGAGAGTCGAGGTGTCAATCGGCTGAAATTTTACCACTCCGGTTTTCACCATGCTTTATTTTCTATTCCCCTTTATCTGGAAGAGGCTTTGAAAAAGGGCCGGATTCTCACCGATAAAAAGCCCTTTATCTGGGAGTTATGAATATGGATGATTCCAGCAGAAAAATTCATCTGGAAGAGGAGCGAGAGTACCATTCTCCTTCTTCCGGTCTTTTCTTCGAAGTGAAGAAACGTCTCTTCAGCGGGGTGTCCTCCTTCCAGAAAATCGAAATCTTTGAAAATGAGGCTTTCGGAAATGTTCTTTTTCTGGATGGGCTTGTTCAGACCACTGAAAAGGATGAGCATTTCTACCATGAAATGATCGTCCACCCCGCTTTTATGTCTCATCCACAACCCAAAACATGCCTCATCATAGGAGGGGGGGACGGAGGCACGCTCAGAGAAGTCCTCAGGCATGCAGAGGTCGATTCCGTCAGCCTTGTCGAGATAGACCGGCTTGTGATCGAAGTCTGTCAGAAGTATTTCCCTTGGCTGGACAACGCGCTTAAGGATGAACGAGCCAAAATTGTCATTGCCGACGGCAATGCTTTTCTAGATGATAAAGAAAGTAAATATGACATTGTTATCATAGATTCTTCAGAGCCTCTCGGTCCCTCTTCTGTTCTGCACGGAAGGGAGTTTTATCAAAAACTGAAACGGTGCCTGAATTCAGACGGTATTGTGGTCGCTCAAACCGGATCCCCTTTCTTCCATTTGGAGTTTCTTAAGAAGACGGCCGGCATGTTGAAAACACTGTTTCCTATTGTCCGCTTTTACTTGGGGACGGTGCCCACCTATCCGGGAGGAATTTGGTCCTACGTTTTTCTCTCTGAGAACAGACAACCTTTGGAGGTTCGGGAAAAAGCCCTTCCGGGATTAAAATACTACACGCGCCATATCCATAGGGCGGCTTTTGCCCTGCCCGGTTTTTTGGAAGACCCTCTCGGTCAGTAGCCCAGTTTTCCTTCGGCGTACCGCTTGGAAAGAACATCCAGCATGTCTTGTGTCATGGCCTCCAAGTCATACTCAGGTTCCCATCCCCACTCTTCGCGAGCGGCTGTATCGTCGATGGAGTTGGGCCAGGAATCGGCGATTTCCTGTCTGAAATCGGGCTCGAAGAAACATTCGAATTCCGGAATACGTTTTTTGATCGATTCAGCCAATTCCCCGGCTGAAAAGCTCATGGCCGTCACGTTAAAATCCGAGTGGTGTTTGAGTTTGTCGAAATCCACTTCCATCAGGTCGATGGTGGACTTGAGACAATCGGGCATGTACATCATCGGAAGACGTGTGTCCTCACGGACAAAGCAAGTGTACCTTTTATTTTTGACGGCTTCATAATAGATGGCTACGGCATAATCGGTTGTCCCTCCTCCAGGCAGAGTCTCGTAGCTGATGATCCCCGGATAGCGGCAGCCGCGGACATCCAAACCGAAACGTTTGACGTAATAATCGCAGAGGAGTTCACCGGCGACTTTGGTCACACCGTACATGGTTTTCGGCCTGAGAACGGTTTCCTGAGGAGTGTTATCGATGGGGGTTTCAGGACCGAAAGCGGCTATAGAGCTGGGTATGAAAATTTTGGCCATTTCGTAATCGATGGCTAGATCCATGATGTGCTTTGTCCCGTTCATGTTCACGTCCCAGCAGAGATGGGGATTTTTTTCTCCTACAGCGGAGAGAATGGCCGACATGTGGTAAATAGTGTCGACGTCATATTTTTTTATCACTTCTTCAATCGTCTCTTTTTTGGAAACATTGATGAATTCAAAGGGGCCGGAATCCTTCAATTCTGGCTTGGGCTGGGTTCTGTGTCCTGTCGCAATGACATTCTCACTGCCGTATTTTTTTCTGAGCAGCATCGTCAATTCGGAACCGATTTGTCCAACAGATCCGGTCACCATTATTTTTTTCGTCTCTTTGGCCATTGTTTTACCTCCGGTTTTTGATTTTTTTTGATCCTTATCAGCCAAAATTATTCAAAAAACTGTCGAAACATTCCATCCCTGGCAACTGAAGCAAATTCGACTCGTGAATAAACCAGGTTAATGAATGATTATTTATATCTTGACTGAAAGAGGATGTCAACTTGTCGTCAATTTTTGGGGATGTTCATTTCCCTCCGTTCGGAGTGGTGCCGGGCAGGAAGGATTTTCGGCAATAAAAACGCTTTCTTTGGATTTACTAAAAAGAGAAATTCTTATAGACTCATGATTGAGATGAGGGAACAGATAGCTCTGGTTACAGGAAGCAGTCGCGGACTTGGGAAACACATTGCCTTATGTCTGGCTGAGACCGCGAGTGGAGTGGCCGTTCATTATTTTCAGAGAAAAAAAGAGGCCGAGAAAGTTGTCGCTTCGATCGAAACCAAGGGAATCCGAAGCGCTGCTTTCCGGGCGGATTTGCTTCAAGAGAAAGAGGCAAGGAATTTGATACGCCGTGTGATTGAAGAGTTTGGGAGGATCGATATTTTAGTCAATTCTTTCGGCCCGATTCTCGTCAAACGTTGGAATGCTTTGACATCAAAAGAGTGGGAAGATACTTTCCGTTCTAATCTTCTGAGTTCTTTTTTCTGTATCCAAGAGGTTCTCCAGGATATGCGCAGTCGAAAATGGGGCAGGATTATCAACATTGGTTACAGCCGGGTCGAGCAATTGTCCTCGTTCCAGACCATCACTCCTTATGCCGTTGCCAAGACCGGTCTTCTGATTCTCACCAGGTCGGTGGCGGCTTCCGAAGCGGGTTGGGGAATAACGGTGAACATGGTTTCACCGGGACTGATGGAGGAAGGAGTTCTTCCCGCTGACTCAAAGGTTCCAGCCGGGCGCCTGGGTAAACCTGAAGATGTTTCGACAGCAGTCCTGTTTTTGTCTTCAGAAAAGGCGTCATATATTACCGGGGCAAATCTATCTGTGGCCGGCGGCTGGAAGCTCTAGTTTACACTCCATTTATTGGGATTTTTGAAGAGGCGTACCCCGGCGATATTCATTCGAAGTTGAGAATTCCGGGAAATTCGAAGAGCTACGGGCAGAGATGGAGTGGATTTCTGTCCTGGACAATCTTGTGGGAAAGGGCTAGACTTTCACCGGGATTGCCTTTGTAAGAGACAGCAGGTTTGAAAATGAACAAGCATATTTGGGGGTGTATTACTGTAACTTCTTTTTTAACCGCTTCAATTCTATTGTTTGCGTTTCCTCAGAAGAACAGCCTCCACAGAATAACACTTTCCGGGGAAAGCAAAACGGCTATCGATGAAAAAATCACAGATTCCTTCCGTCTCCATAAAGATGGTTCATCTGTATCTCTAGAAACAAAAGATCAGAAATACTCCTTTCCCGGGATTCTTGTTGCATCATCGGGTGCAGTGAATAAGATTGAATCCGTTCAGTTCAGTCCCCGGAAAAAAGGGCGGTACATACTGGAATTTTCCCTGTTTTTGAAGCCCTTGCCCGGAACAGAGCTCTTGGCCTACATCCGTCAGATACGTAAGGAAGAAATTAAAAAGGTCCGTCTTGGCAAAGAAATAGACGTTTATAGATATCAAATTCCTTTTCTGCTTTCCAAAAAAGATGTCCTGGAATTCTATCTTAAGAATGTTGATTTCGGGCTGATAAGCCACCCTGTTCTCTACAAGGAAAAGTCGAGAAAAGAAAAGGAATACATTTTTATCATCGCGGCCGACACATTCCGGAGAGATCGGATGGGGATTTACAATCAAGAGCAGAAAAACACTCCGACGATCGATACCCTCGCGGAGGATTCTGTCGTTTTCACTCAAGCGTATTCGACGTCATCTTGGACCGCTCCGGCTTTTATGTCTCTGTTTACGGCTCTGAATCCGGATCATCACTTAGTCAATTCAGGAAATGTGAGATTGGACAAGGAGATAAAAACTCTTTTTGAGGTTTTAAATGACCAATTTTTAGTTTACGGGATCACTGGTAACCATTTTGTTTCCAGTGCCTTCGGCTTCAACCGGGGATTCGATGTTTATATGGAAAACTTTGCCGATGGAATATCCAGAGAGGCTTCACAGACGCTCTTTGAACAAGCCAAGGAAATGTTGAGCCGTGAGAAGTATGGGAAAGCCGTTTTTTTTCTTCACACCTATCAGGCCCACAATCCCTACAATCCCGAAACGGAGCTTGCCAAGCAGCTCTACGGAGAACCGCTCGATCGGGATTATTTCAATCCACTACGTTTGATCAACTTCGGCCATGAGCTGTATAAAAGTGTTCCAGATGAGGAAAAGAGCGAAATATTGAAGATTTATGATGCAGCGCTGTTCACTTTCGACTACAGGTTTGGAGAATTCATCCGCTCTTTAAAAGACAGCGGTATCTATGATGATTCCACTATCATTTTTCTCTCCGATCATGGTGAGGAATTCATGGACCACGGAGCCTGGGAGCACGGCCACTCGCTCTATAATGAGTTAATCCATATCCCCTTGATCGTTAAATATCCAGAAAACAGAAAGAGTGGGAAATCGTCTCATGAACCTGTCTCAATTGTCGACATTCTCCCCACCATCTTGGACCTGAAGAACATCCAGACCAAGCCGCCGGTTGAATTTGATGGAATCTCCTTGCTCAAAGCGGGGAAAGGAAAGGCCTATAGAAATCGAATCGTTAGCTCTTTTCTGGCCTCGAGTGCTCTAAGAAATGGAATACCGGAAAAGATTGCTTTAATATCCGGGAATTATAAATACATTCACAATAAAAAAATGGGGCCTCATGATTTAGAGGCATTCCTGATAAAACCTCCGGAATTGGGAGAGGAACTTTTTGATATCTTCTCAGATCCAAACGAGCGATTCAATATCATTGAAATCCATCCGGAACTTGTCGCTCAATTTGTCAGTTATTTTAGAGATCTCAGCTTAAAAAGCGGAAAAAGAGGCTTTTTGAAGGAGTTAGAAGAACGGCTCAGAAGCCTGGGATACTTCTAGAAAGATCCAACTTTATAGTCATCCTAAATGTGTCTGAGTCCTTTCCCCTGATTATATTTTCGGCGGATCATCGAGCTTGACTCGTATATCCAAAATATTTTTTTCGACAAGGACCGAACCGAATCGATTACGGTAATCTTTGAAGGAAAAATTATTTTCTGATTGGGTGAGAATCTGGATAGAGGCGTCCAATCGGGATAAAAGGTGGCTGTAGGCGTCTGATGCCTGGTTTTCATCCGGATAGAGGACAATGATCCGAGTGAACGTCTTTTTCTCTTGTCCTGTGTAGTCTGCGGATACCCCGAAAATCCTACCCTTCAAGTTAAGGACATCTCCCTCTCCGAAGGCATAGATCGGCTCCAAAGAGTAGGGGCCTCGAAAAATGCGCTCGGAACCCGGAATCCTACCCGTTTCGGGAAGGAGAGAGAGGAGATGGGATGATTCGGTGCCGGGCAGGTTGTCCAGTGTTTGCCGGGCCAACTCTTCCATGGCGGGAACAAGGATCTCTTTGCCT
The DNA here is from genome assembly GCA_965603105.1 of uncultured bacterium. Taxonomy (GTDB): domain Bacteria; phylum Acidobacteriota; class Aminicenantia; order Aminicenantales; family Aminicenantaceae; genus CBFDBS01. The sequence continues at coordinate 6,293 of CBFDBS010000009.1, read as the reverse complement.
TTGAAATTATTGATGAGGAGAAAAAAATTGCTTTTGGTGATGATGAATTGGTACCTGTCTCCGGTGTGCCTGTACGGAAGTCCGGATGGAGGTTTATCCCGCCCGCATTTCATAAGGTAAAGTCCCAGCGCGGCATCCTGGCTTTCCATCCTGTAGATCTCCAGGCCGAGTTCGTCTTCCGGGCTGAGGTAATTCTGAACGAGGAGCTCCTCGAAGCCAAATTCGAGGAACAGTTCAGCCGCTCCGTTAATATACCCGAAGAGCCCCCCCTTCTCGAAGCGCTGGACTTTTTCGTGTTTCACCCAATCCGGCATAAAACCATCGGGGGGAAGAAGATCCGTCTGAGCCCTAAGGGTAAAAGGTAAGGAGAAAATAATCAGAAAGATAACAGCTGTTCCTCTTCTCTGGCTCATGCTCTCGCTCCGTTCGATCGATGTGTCTTTCATTTTAGGGAAACTTTCCCCCCTGATCAAGGTGAGGGGCTGCGCTTTTTTTTGTGAGCGCTCAAATTAACAGCGATTTGAATGATAAAAAGACAAAGCATGAAAATTCCCGCTGACAAAGAATTTTTCCAGACCATGACCACGAATCCATAGTTCATCGCATAATAGAGGATGAGATAGGGAATCAATAATTTCCAGTTCTGCCGGAACGGAATTTTCAATAAAAAATCATACAAAGCTTCTAACGCTAAAAATGCCAAGAATAGGCCCAGAAAAATGCTGTACTGTACCGCCTTTTGTTCGTGTTGGACTAAAAAAATTCCAAAGACTGCCGGAAGGCCCAGGAGCAAATAATATTTTCCAATTTGGCCGCGGGTGGAAAGTCGATTGGTTTTCCCAAGCCAAAAGATGGCGATCAAGAAAAGATTGTTCACGACACCGAGAATAAAGAAATAGAGTTCTAACATTTGAAAGGTTTCCTTTCCTGACAAAAATCCGGCCTCAATTTTACCAATAGACAGAGATCGAAGTCTATTCATTTTTATTTTTTGATCCTCTTCCATTGAGTGTGGGAAAAGACTTGGGTGGGCTGAAGCGACATTGAAGATTTAGCCTTCGGAATCCGCTTTTGGAGGGAATCCGTAGGGACGGCGAGCATGTTTGAGCCCGGCTAGGGCTGTCGGATATGAGTGTGAGGAACACTTGGTTTTCTCTTGCAGCAAGAGCTGAGATGCGAGTTGCGGAGCCGCCGAGAAGAGCGGATGGAGAATGGCGTTAAAAATCTTCAGAGAGCAAAGCCATCTCAAGTCTTGCACCCACACTCAATGGAAGAGAATTCTCTTTTTTAATTCTCCAGGAAATCAAATGAAAAATTTACTTGACAATAGGGAGAGAGCCGATTATCTTATATGAGGTGAACAAAATGGTGAACAAAATTCGTGAAAAATTGACCGAAAAACAAAAGAAAGTTTTGGGAACCATCGAAAGTTTTATCCTTGCCCACGGCTATTCTCCCACCATCCGCCAGTTGGGAGATTTGCTGGACATCACCCATCCTTCGGCTGTTTTTAAGCATATCCTGAGCCTGGAGAAAAAGGGCTACTTGAAGAGAGAAGAGGGAGCGGTGACTCTTTCCGGCTCACCCGCTTCTTTAGGGGGGCGGGTCAGGGTGCCTTTGGTCGGTCTTGTTCCTGCCGGTCATCCCCGGGAGACGTTTGAGATATCGGGGGAAGGGCTCGATATTCCTTCATGGATGGTCGGCCGCAAGGGGGGTAATATTTTCTGCATCCAGGTCGAAGGGAAAAGCATGGTCGATGCCTACATCGACGATGGAGACCGGGTGCTTGTGGAGAGGACCAACACGACCAATTCGGGGGAAATGGTTGTCGCCCTGCTGCCCGACGGATCGGTGACGCTGAAGAGATTGAAGATGGAAAAGGGGAGGGCTTTCCTTGTTCCCGAAAACTCGGAGTTTGAACCGATCGAAGTCAAGGAATTGAGAGTTCTGGGGAGGGTGATCGGGGTCCTGAGGAAATACTGACTGCCGGCGCCGGCCGGGAAGGCCGGTTGAGAAAAGAAGACATCGAGAGAAACCGCCGGTGTTGAAGTTTCCGTCGAGTCGGTCCCTGTCTTGATTCGTTAAGCCAATTCAAGTCCGGTGTTCCGTCAGCCCCTGGGGGACCTGATTCCCGCGGCAGGACAAGTGCTGCCTGAAGCGAGCTCTCCAAGGGGCTGACAGGCAGCCGTGAAAGGAAGAAAAAAATGAACAGAAGATGCATCGTCCATATCGATATCGACGCTTTTTTCGCCGCCGTCGAGGAGCTTCTCGATCCCTCTCTTCAAGGAAAACCGGTCATTGTCGGCGGCCTTCCCCACGAGAGGGGGGTGGCTTCGACGGCCAACTACGCTGCCCGGAAGTACGGCGTCCATTCGGGGATGCCTCTGGCCAAGGCGTATAAGCTCTGCCCCCACGGGGTGTTTATCCGGGGAAATTATCAGGTCTACAGCGCCTTTTCGGAAAAGTTTTTCCGTGTCCTTTCCCGGTACACTCCGGATGTGGAAGAGGCGTCTCTGGATGAGGGCTACCTGGATTTGACACGCTGCCGCACTCTTTATTCGTCTTTAGCCCACACCATCCAGGACATAAAAAGCAGGGTCGAGAAGGAACTGGGCATTCGTGTTTCGGTCGGTATCGGTCCCAATAAACTGCTGGCTAAACTGGCAACCAACAAGGCCAAACCGGGTGGTTTGGTCGAAGTCCGGCCCGGCCGGGAAGAAGAGTTTTTGAAGGATTTGGGCATCGAAGCTCTGCCCGGGATAGGACCCAAGACCCAGACCATACTCAGGATGCTCAACGTCGATAAAATAGGTGATTTGTGGGGATTTCCCCGCCCCACTCTGCGCTCCCTGTTCGGGCTCAACGGAGAAGAGCTTTTTCTCCAGTCCCGGGGGATCGACAGCCGGCCCGTGAGTATGGCGTCCATCCCCAAATCCATATCCCGGGAGACAACCTTTCTGGAAGACCTCTGGGACCGCCGCCTCCTCCTGGCCCACCTGGCCTATCTCTGCGACAGGTTGACCCTCCCCCTCCGGAAGGGGCGTCTTTTTGCCCATATCATCGAAGTCAAAGTCAGGTATTCGGACTTCAAAACCGAAGTCCGGCGGAGACTCCTGCTCATGCCCCGCCAGGAAATGGGAGAAATTTTCAGGATCGCCCAAGAGCTTTTCCTCCAGCTCTATTCCGGCTCACGCTTATCCCTCCGTCTGGTCGGGGTCAAGGTTTCCGACCTTGTCCGGGATCGCCCCCTCTCTCTTTTTGAGCCCTATTCGGAGCGCCGGGAGAAGCTGGGGTCGGCCGTAGACCAGGTGAGAGAAAAATACGGCTTCGGCTCGCTGCTGACAGTCCGGGAGAGGATGCTGGGCAATCTTTACACCTTGGAAAGGGACAGGGGTTTTGTCCTCAAGACAGCCTCTTTGACTAAATAGGACAGAAAGGATTCCAATGCACATCCCCCTGCGTGTTCACTCCGTTTACAGCAAGGGAAGGGGAGGTGCGACCCTGCAAGAGCTTGCCTCCTGGGGATGTCAGAAGAGGCTGCCCGGCATGGCGCTTACAGACATCGACAATTTATACGGCTGGAACCGGTGGAAGAGGCTGTTGTCCGAAACCGATGTGACCCCTCTCTTTGGCTGTGAGATGGAGCTGAAGGGCAAAACGTTTTTGTTTTTGGTCACAAGCAGCCAGGGCTATTGGAATCTCATGGAGATCTTCAATCACAGAAAGATCGGGGTGACGGAAGGTCTGACGGTTGTTTTTCTCCCCCAGGCCGGAGATGAGGGGCCCCCGGAGGAACTGGCGTCCGGTGTTGTGGAAGATTTTTACCTCGGGGCGGATCTGTTCAACCTGAAGAAAACCATGGGCTGGGCCAAGAAGTTCGACTGGCCGGCCGTCTGGGCCAACCCCTTGAAGTTCACCAAAAACCCGGAGCGGCTCGTTCTCCTCCATGCCATCAAGAAAAAAATTCCCTTTCCCCCCCAGTGGGACAGGTGGAAGCATACTGTAGAGTGTTTCGGTCCCCAGCAGGAAGCTCTGGCCCTCAAAAAATTCGGTTCGGAAATCCAGGCTGTTTTCCGCAGAACCTTTGAGGTTGCCGAGAAGTGCCGGTTTTCCTTGGACGACATCGTGCCCTCGCTCCCCGATGACCTGTTCTCTACGACTCTGAGAGATGTGGTCACGGACAGGCTGAGGAGTCTGAAGGATCTGAGCTGGCGGGAGAGACAGCGGGCCAGAAAGGAACTGGCGGTTGTCGAGGAATCGGGCTTTGCCCCCTATTTCTTGATCGTTCACGACGTGGTGGAGTTTGCGCGGCAGAGGGAAATTCTCAGCAATCTCAAGGGATCCGGCGCCTCGTCTTTTCTGGCCTATCTTCTCGGTATTTCCCGCATCAATCCCATCACCTTCGATCTCTACTTCGCAAGATTCCTGAACAGGGGCCGGAATGACCCCCCGGATTTTGACCTGGATTTCGACTCCCGGAGAAGGGACGAAGTTCTTTCCTATGTCCTGAAGAAATACGGACAGGGAAAGACGGGCGCGGCCTTTGTCTGCAGCCTGAAAAACTACCGGGCCCGGTCCGCCCTCTACGAGACCGCCCGGTCCTTCGGCCTTCCCCCGGAGGAAGCCCGGTCCATGAGCAAGAAAATCCCGGCCTTTGCCGAACCGGATTTTTTAAAGAAAGACATGCCCTCTCCCGGCTGTCGTGAGATATGGAAGGCGGCCGGGGACCTGACCTCGGTCTTCGCAGAAATATCCCTCCATGTGGGGGGTGTTATTCTCACTCCTGCGCCCGTGAGCCGCTACCTTCCCCTGGAGGAGTCGGCCAAAGGGTATGTCATGTCCCATCTCGACCGGGATGCGGTCGAGGATCTGAAGCTCATCAAACTGGACCTGCTGTCGGTGAGGGGACTGACGGCCATCTCCGAAACCAAAAAAGTTCTTAAAATGGGTCACATTCCACCCCAGGATAAAAAGACCTTCGGCCTGCTCAAGACTGCCCAGACCATCGGCTGTTTCCAGGTGGAGAGTCCGGCCATGATGAACCTTTTGCGCCGGATGAAACCGGACAGCATCTACGAATTGACCCAGGCGTTGGCCCTGATCCGTCCGGGCCCGACCGAGAGCGGAATGAAGGAGGCCTTGCTGCGCAGCCGCGAGGGACGCTCTGTTTTCCGCGATCCGTTCCTGACCAAAATTCTTCCCGAAACAGCGGGACTTCTTCTCTACGAAGAACAGGTGATGCAGATCGCCGAGCGGGTGGCAGGTTTGCCTCCTGAAGAGGGGGATCTCCTCCGGCGGAGCCTCAAGAAAAAGGGAGCCGACTTTCCCCTTAAAAAACGCTTTTTCACGGAGGCCGGAGAGCGGGGCTATACGCCGGGAGCAGTCAAAAAGCTGTGGAAAGTCATGGAGGAATTTTCCTCTTATTCCTTCAACAAGGCCCACAGCGCTTCTTACGCCCATATGGCCTACCAGGCTGTCTACTTGAAGGCCCATCATCCGCTGGTTTATTTGACGTCTGTTCTCAACGCCGGGGGCGGGTATTACGGCCTGGCCGTGTACGTCGAAGAGGCCAAGAGGAGGGAAATACGAATTTTGGGTCCGGATGTCAACAGGAGTGGTTACCAGTTCGAAGTGGAGGACAAGAGTATCCGTGTAGGCCTGCTGTCCATCAAGGGATTGGCCGTCAAGACGGCCGAAAAGATTATCGGAGAGAGGGAGAGCGGCACCTATCTTTCCGTAGAGGATTTTCTGATCCGCGTCTCTCTGAGCAAGGCCGAGCTTTTCCCTCTCATCCAGGCGGGGGCCTTCGACTCTCTCGAGCCGAGAAGGACACAGCAGATCCTCCGTTATTTCAGAGGACTGGAAGGGATGGGGAATGTGTCCGACCTGAGTCTGAAACAGAAAGAAAGGACGGTCGTCGAATCTCTCGGGTTCGATCCGGAGGGGGATTCCCTCTCTCTCTATATCGGGAAGAGGCCGCCGCTGCGGATCAAGGATTTGATCCACCATGCGGGGTGTGAGGTCGAGCTTGTGGTCAGGGTGGTCGATGCCCGGCTGAAAGGAACGGCCAACGGCCGGAAATACTTTTTTCTCTTCGAAGACGAAACAGGCCTTCTGGAGGGTGTGGGGGGGGCGAAGGGGCTGACCTTCGGTTCTCCTCCAGCCTGCTACCTGAGGGGAGAGGTGAAAAAGGACGGGAACGGAAGACCAAAAATTTTCGACTGCACTTTCCTCAAACCTTAGCCAGTCCAAGCTGGACGGACCGATTCAAAAGCAGATGCGTCACCCGTTTC
>CBFDBS010000008.1:0-20533 GCA_965603105.1 uncultured bacterium | reverse complement strand
GCCATAGCGCCGGTGGCTCAGTTCATCGGACTCAGTTTTATCGGCCGCTCCATTCCTGTCAGAGGATTGTACAGGTATGGGCTGGGACGTTCCTTCTTCTACGCCGTTTTTCTCTATGTGCTCTCACTCGTGTCCGTCTATGTTTTGGGGATCATCATCAACGCCTTGGCTCCCACGTTCTCATCCAAACAGAACCAGGAGAATGCCATGAAAATCGCCGTTTTCAGCATGACTCCCGTTTGGGTGGCCGGTATTTTCTACCTCATCCCTTTTCTAGGAATATTGGCTTTTGTGGGAAGTCTGTACGGCATCTATCTTTTCTATCTCGGTTTTTCCGCAGCCATTATGGAAACTCCTCAAGACAAGGTCATCGGTTATGTTGTGGTCAGTATTGTGGTGGCCGTTATTTTGATGGCTATCGTCTGGGCCGTCTTGGGTGCTATCTTCTTAGCCGGCACGGTTGGCAGGATTTACTGATTCTCCCAGTTCATCGACAATCCTGAGAAAAGCGTCCCGAGGGGAGGCCGCCTTGATTATGGGCCTCCCGATCACTAGATAATCGGCTCCTTTCTCAATCGCCTCTGACGGTGTCATAATCCTTTTTTGGTCCCCCGCAGCGGCCCAATGGGGCCGGATACCGGGAGCGACAATGCTCAAATCAGTGCCGAATTTTTTCTTGACGGTTTCTATTTCCTGCGGTGAGCAGACGATTCCTCTGATCCCGGCCTGTTTGGCCAGACCGGCCAGGTTCACCACCTGATCCATTGTCTCGGAGTCAACGCCGATTTCCTTCAGGTTTTCGCTTTTTAGACTGGTCAAAACGGTCACTGCCAGCAGAAGAGGAGGTTCCATCCCCATGTTATCCGCCTCTTCCCTGGCTGATTGGACGGCGCTGGCCATCATCTCTTTCCCGCCCGATGCGTGCAGAGTCATCATTTGGACGCCGTGTCTAGTCCCCATGCGCACGGCTCCGGCTACGGTGTTCGGGATGTCATGCAGCTTGAGGTCGAGAAAGACTTTTTTTCCCAGGTTTTGAAGCTCGTCAATGAGTGAGGGACCCAGGGCGGTGAAGAGCTGCAGGCCGACCTTGAAGATGTGGGTGTCTTTCAGCTGCCGGACGAGTGAAATCCCCTCTTCCCGGCTGTCGACATCGAGGGCAATGATGATTTTTCCGGCGTTGTCTTCTTCCATTTCAGTTGAATCCTTTTTTTAAAGAGAACTGTTATTCCCTGACTTTTCGTTCTCTCCGGCCGTTTGGTTGTTCATCCCGTCTCGAGGGTTCCGACCAGGTCTCCCACGTGCTTAATGCCTCGATCTGAACAGAAATTGTCGAGTTCGGATAAAATCTTCACCGTCGATTCCGGATCGACGAAGTTGGCTGTCCCCACCTGAACGGCCGAGGCTCCGGCCAGCAGGAATTCTACGGCATCCTCTCCCGTCATGATGCCGCCTATGCCGATGACCGGGATGCTCAGCCGTTGGGCAGCCTGGAAAACCATTCTCAAAGCGATGGGTTTGATGGCCGGGCCGCTCAATCCGCCCAAAGTGTTGGCGATTTTAGGTTGCCGGCTGTCGGCATCGATAGCCAGGGCCAGGAAAGTGTTCACCAGCGAGACGGCATCCGAACCCGCTTCCTGGGCGCTTTGGGCGATGGCGGCGATATCCGTCACATTGGGGGAGAGTTTGGTGATCAGCGGCCTCCGACTTATCTTCTTCACTCTGTTCACTACCGCATACGTATCCTCGGGATCCAGTGCCGGACAGCGACCTTCCTTCCGGACATTGGGACAGGAGATGTTCAGCTCGTAGGCGGCAATCCCTTCATGTCCGTTGAGAAAATCGGCGACAGCCGCGTATTCTTCCTCGTTTTCTCCGCAGACATTGACGATGAGGGAGGCTTCGAATTCTCTGAGCCTGGGCAGGATATCCCGGACAAATCCCTCCATGCCTATCCCCGGAAGGCCGATGGCGTTGATCAGGCCGCTGGCTGTCTCCGCCAGACGCGGCGGCGGATTTCCCGGCCTGGGGTGGGAGTAAATGCCTTTGACCACATAGCCGCCGATGACGTTGAGGTCGATGAAGGGCTGGAACTCCAAGCCGTAGCCGAAGGTGCCGCTGGCGGCGATGACCGGATTCTTCAGCCTTAAAAAGCCCAAGTCGACGGAGAGATCGGTCATCTTTCCTCGCTTCTCCAGACGATGTCCCGGCTGGAAAAAACCGGCCCCTTTTCACAGATTTTCACCCAGCCGCTGCTCCCTGCCTCTCTGACTCTTTTGACGCAACCCCAGCAGGCTCCGAAACCGCAGCCCATGATGGATTCGAGACTCAGTTCGGCCTCGATGTTAAAAGCTTCGGCTAGCCGGCCGGTTTTTTCCAGCATGGCCTCCGGACCACAGGCATAAATGCGCTTTGGCTTTTCCCTCTCGATGGCTGCCTCAAGGAGCTCTGTGACCAGGCCATGGTGTCCGTATGAGCCGTCATCTGTCGAACAGAGAAGAGAAAGACCGCTGTCCTTGAACTTTTCTAGCAGTGGGAGATCGTCCTCTGTTTTTCCTCCGTAAAGCACCTTAACGGCGGCACCCTTCCCTTCAAGTTCCCTGGCTAAAAAAAAGAGAGGAGCGATTCCCCTGCCCCCTCCGACGAGCACGGCTGTCTTTCCGCGTGTTCTGTCGTCGCAGGAAAATCCATGGCCCAACGGTCCAAGAAGATCAAGGGATTCACCGGCCTCTTTCCTACTGAGAAGATCCGTGCCCAAACCTGTTTTCTGGAACAAAATATCCAACGTTTCAAAATCCCGGTCATGGATACTGAAGGGGCGTCTGAGAAGAGGAAAATTCTGGCTCGAAACACGAACCATGACAAACTGCCCCGGATGGGCGTCTGAGGCGATCGGCGGGGTTTTGAGAGAAAAAAGAAAGTAGCTCCCCCAACTGTATTTGTGAACAATTCGAGCCTGCGGGTCTTTGTGCATAAGGAACCCTTGAATTCCGCCCTCAAATTATCAAAATCTCCCGAGGATGGCAACTAAAACTTTGACAACTTCCGGGCATTTTGGAATAATCGAAATCTCCTTTTTATTTATTTATACACGGGAGGCACTTATCAATGAAAATCTCACAAAGGGGTATTGATATCCAGGAGTCTCCGATCCGGAAGCTCAAACCCTTTGCGGACAGGGCCATCGCCGAGGGTGTGCATGTCTATTTCATCAACATCGGACAGCCCGATATCCCCACTCCTCTACCTGTCTGGGATGCGGTCAAGAATTTTAGCGAAAAAGTCCTCAGCTACGGGCCTGCCCAAGGCTTTCTGGACCTTCGCCAAGCCATCGCCGATTATTTCACTAGGTATGGAATTCCCTTGGAAGCGGACAATGTCATCATCTCCACCGGCGGCTCAGAAGCCATCCACTTCGCCTTCTGCGCCGTGGCCGACCCCGGAGACGAAATCCTCATTCCCGAACCGTTCTACACCAATTATAACGGCTATGCTTCTCTGGCCAATGTGAAGATCGTCCCCCTGGAACTGAATGTGGAGGATGGATTCCGGCTTCCTCCCGGAGAAGAGATAGAAGCCAGGATAACGCCCAGGACCAAGGCCATCCTCCTCAACTCGCCCAGCAATCCGACGGGGACCGTTTACACACCTGAAGAACTGGAACGGGTTGTCAAACTTGTTCAGAAACATGACCTCTTTTTGATCGGTGACGAAGTCTATAAAGAATTTGTCTATGATGGCAAGACACATCAGAGCATCCTCGAGTTCAAGGAGATCGAAGATCGGACAATCGTAGTCGACAGCATATCCAAGCGCTTCAGCTGCTGCGGAGCCCGGATAGGAGCGGTGGTGACCCGGAATGACGATGTCTATCAGGCTGTTCTAAAGTTTGCTCAGGCCAGGCTTTGTCCGCCGACTTTGGAGCAGATGGCCGCCCTGGCCGCCTACAGGATGGGCCCCGACTATTTCAAGCCTGTCCAGCAGGAATACCAGAGGAGGCGCGATGTCCTCTTTGAAGGCTTGAGCTCCATCCCGGGCATCGTTATGCACAAGCCTCAGGGGGCGTTTTATATCATCGTGGGTTTGCCCATCAAAGACGGGGAACATTTTGTCCGCTGGATGTTGGAGGATTTTCGACTGGACAATGAGACGGTCATGGTCGCGCCGGCGGCGGGATTCTATTGCACTCCCGGCAGAGGCGCCAATGAAGTCCGCATCGCCTACGTCCTCAAGGAAGCCGACATGAAGCGTGCCATCGAGGTTTTCAAGAGAGGTTTGGAAAAATACAGTGAACTCTTCCTGCTCTGAATCCGCTGTCCAAGAGAGGTGATTGCTTGAAATTGAAGAAGATCTTTTTTCATGTTCTGCTCATTGCCGCTCTCTGTACTCTGTTCGGTTTAGGGATCAATGCCCGCCTGATCAAACGCTATATTCAGGGAGAATTTCAGCATGGATTCCTTTCAACGGAGGAATTCACCTCCATTTCTTTCATCTCTCTCCTCGAGGCGGAAGACCTGTTCGCCGGTCAGCTGGCTCTTTTTATCGACAGCCGTGAGGCAGAGGCGTTCAAGGGGGGACACATCGTCGGGGCCATGAACATCCCTTATACGAAACCCGGCCTCACTTCCCTTCCGGACGATCTTCCGGCTTGGCGGGAGAGGACGCTTGTCATTTACTGTGACGGGAGCGAATGCCGATCCAGCGTCGCTCTGGCCAAGTTCCTTCACTCTCAGGGATGCACGGATCTGAGGGTTTTCTTCGGCGGTTGGGATGAATGGTTGAGGATTGGATTACCCGTAGAGAGAGAAGATGATCAATAATCCCAAGCTCCAATTTCTGTTTCGCTTCATCCTCGGCGGCGTTTTTATCTGGGCGGGAGTGGTCAAAATCGCTGCGCCGCTCGATTTTGCTCAAGACATCGCCAATTACCAGATTTTCCCTGCTTCTCTCTCTTTTTTCCTGGCCCTCATCCTGCCTTATGTCGAAGTTCTTTGCGGTATTTTGATCGTTGCCGGCATTATTCCCCGCACCAGCGCGTTTATCCTCTCCGGACTTCTTGTGGGATTTCTCCTGCTCATCGTCATCACCATGATCAGGGGTATCGATGTGGAATGCGGTTGTTTTGGCAGTCTTGGACGCAAGGTTGACCACAAGCTCCTGTTGACGGATTTGGGACTTCTCTTTCTCGGTTTGAATGTTTTTCTTTACCGCAAATCCGGAAAACCGTAAATCCTCGGGGACACCCCATGCTCCACTCCAATTCTCTGGCTGGGGATATCTTCCAGGGATCGAGGCGCATGAAAGTCCGTTTTTGCCCAGACCGCTGCCGTGTATCACGCGGAATGAGCGGGGGAATGGGAAATGAGAATTGGAAATTGGCTTGAATAAAAGAGGCCTTGCCATTATATTAGGAGGTTATTCTTCCAAGGAGTTTAAGGAGTTGAATCATGAATAAAAAGCATGTGTACTTTTTTGGCAAAGACAATACCGAAGGCAACCGGGACATGAAAGATATCCTGGGAGGGAAAGGCGCGAATCTGGCTGAGATGGCCGGGATCGGACTTCCAGTTCCTCCAGGTTTCACCGTCTCAACAGACGTCTGTGGACTTTTTGCCCAGCTCGGAAACAGAATACCCCCTGAAGTCGAGAAGGAGATCCTGCTGAATCTTGGAAAACTGGAGGAGGCCACCGAGCAGAAGTTCGGAAGTTCGGATAATCCCCTTCTGGTCTCCGTCCGCTCGGGCGCGAAGTTCTCCATGCCGGGCATGATGGACACGGTTTTGAATCTAGGATTGAATGACCAAACCCTCGAAGGGCTGGCGGTCAAGAGCGGAAACAGACGCTTCGTTCTGGATTGCTACCGGCGGTTGATCTCCATGTTCGGAGATGTGGTCATGGAAATCCCTAAGAAGAGATTTGAAGACATTCTCAAGAAGAAGAAAGAGGAACATGCCATCCTCAACGATTTTGAATTGAGTGAGAAAGTCCTCGAAGATCTGATTTCAGAATACAAGGAGCTCATTAAGAAGGAGAATGGAGAGGAGTTTCCTCAGGACGTCACCGAGCAGCTCTTCAGGGCGGTTTCGGCTGTTTTTCTGTCCTGGAACAATCCCCGGGCCATCACCTACCGGAGGCTCAATTACATCCCTGATGATCTGGGAACTGCGGTCAATGTCCAGCAGATGGTGTTTGGCAATTTCGGCGAGAGGTCGGCCACCGGAGTGGGCTTCACCCGGAACCCCGCCACTGGCGCTAAAGAGCTGTACGGCGAGTTTTTGATCAATGCTCAAGGAGAGGATGTGGTGGCCGGAGTTCGCACTCCTCTGCCGCTTTGCCAGCTCGAAGAAGAGATGCCCGAAGCTTATCGGGCGTTGAGTGAATTCACGACTTCCCTCGAAAAGCACTACCGGGATATTCAGGATTTTGAATTCACAATCCAAGAAGAAAAACTCTACATGCTTCAAACCCGCAGCGGAAAAAGAACGGGCCAGGCCGCAATCAGGATTGCCGTTGATCTGGTCGAAGAGGGATTGATCACCAAAGAGGATGCTCTGATGCTGGTCGAACCCGAATCCTTGAACCAGCTCCTCCACCCCGTTTTCGATGTCGAGGAAAAGTTGAAGCACAAAGTACTTGCCAAAGGCCTGGCTGCTTCGCCCGGTGCGGCGGCCGGGCAGGTCGTTTTTACGGCCGACGATGCCGTAACCTGGAGCAAAGACGGGAAAAAAGTCATACTTGTCAGAGAAGAGACATCGCCGGATGATATCCACGGCATGAGCGCCTCCCAAGGCATTCTCACGGCCACAGGCGGCATGACATCACATGCCGCTGTTGTCGGACGGCAGATGGGGACACCCTGTGTTGTCGGCTGTGCCGATGTCCGACCGGATGTGGAAGGAAAGCTTTTTGCGGTCAAGGAAACGAAAGTCAAAGAGGGTGAGTGGATTTCCATCGACGGCACTTCCGGTGAGGTGCTGTCCGGGCAGATAGCAACCCAGCCCTCAGAGATCATGCAGGTGATCAAAGACGAGAAAAAACCTGAGGGGAGTGAAATCTATCAGGATTTCACCAAACTCCTTTACTGGGCCGACCAGTTCAAAAAGCTCAAAGTGCGGGCCAACACGGACACGCCGGAGGATGCTCAGATAGCCCTCGCTTTCGGAGCGGAGGGCGTGGGGCTGGCCCGGACGGAGCACATGTTTTTCGAACAGGAACGGCTCCCTTTCATGAAAAAGATGATCCTTTCCGAGACGGAGGAGGAAAGGCGCGAGGCTTTAAGCCACCTGCTGCCCTTCCAAAAGGAAGACTTTTACGGGCTCTTCAAAGCCATGAAAGGCCATCCGGTGACCATCCGGACTCTCGATCCGCCCCTTCACGAGTTTCTCCCGAGAAAGGAAGAACTCATGGTCGAAATCGCCGTCCTCAAGGCCTCTCAGAGCGATAAGAAGGAAAAGATCAAGGAGCTGGAGAAACTTCTGGAACGGGTCAAGGCTCTCTCCGAGTTCAATCCTATGCTGGGGCACAGGGGCTGCCGGTTGGGGATATCGTATCCTGAAATCGTCGAGATGCAGGCGGCCGCCATCTTCGAGGCCGTCTGTGAACTGGCCAAGGAGAGAGAGAAGGTCTACCCGGAGATCATGATTCCGCTGGTGGGAACATGGGAGGAGTTGGCCAACCAGAAGAAGATCATCCGCCGTGTCGCCCGGGAAGTGATGGAAAAACATCAGGTCAAGATCGAATACATGATCGGAACCATGATCGAAATCCCTCGCGCGGCAATAACAGCGGATGAAATTGCCAGGGAAGCGGAGTTTTTCTCCTTTGGAACCAATGACTTAACCCAGACCAACTTCGGTCTTTCCCGTGACGACGGAGCGGGTTTTCTGGCCTACTACCTGGCTCACGGCATCTGGAAGAACAACCCCTTCGAGACTATCGACATCAAGGGAGTGGGTGAGCTGATGAAGATGGCCGTCCAGAAGGGCCGGAAAACGAGGCCTCACCTGAAGGTAGGCATCTGCGGCGTGCACGGCGGCGATCCGCGTTCGATCTACTTCTGCCACCAAATCGGATTGGATTACGTCAGCTGTTCGGCCTACCAGGTGCCCATCGCCCGGCTGGCAGCTGCTCAGATCAGTTTGAAAGACCCTAAGGTGTCGGAAAAAGTCGATTAGAGTTCAGCGCTTGCCCGACGCTTTGTGCACCATATTCTTGATGATGTAGGCGGCCATGGCCGGATTGGAGGCCAGTCTCCGCTTGCAGTAGGCTGTGGCGAACTTCCATTTTTCGGCAAAGGGAACATAGAGGCGGACAAGAATTCCGTTTTTGATGAGTTTGTCCTGGTAATCATGCTTGGGTACACCCATCAGCATCTGAACCTCATAGCGATCTTTTTTGATGTTCAGCTTTTCGGCCGTGTTGAGGGCTTCGTCGATGACGGCTTCGTCATGGGTGGCGATTTCGATGTAATGTCCGTCTTGGAACATAACTTCGATCTGTTCGAGCAATTTTTTCTTCATTGCCGGCTTGCTCTGCAGGGCGATCTCTTTGGGCTCATTATAGATGCCGATACACATCCGGATCCGCGCGTTTAAACCCTGGATGGATTTGATGTCGTCATCTGTCCGGAAGAGGCGGGATTGGAGCACAGTGCCGAAGGTCGGGAAGTCTCTGTGGATGAACCGGAAAATTTCTAAAGTCATGTCGGTGAAGGGATGGTCCTCCATATCGAGAGTGACCTTGCTGCCTTGTTCTGCCGCCTTGGCCACTATCCCATGGATGATTTTTTGGCAGTGTTCCGTTCCGCGGTGGCTTCCTAACTGTGTGGGCTTGAGTGAAATAGTGGCAAATTCCTGCTGTCCGAGAGAGGCGACGAGTCTTTCATAGACACCGACGCTGTAGTCGACTTCCTCGTCGTTATCGATCTCTTCACCTAAAAGGTCTATTGTGGAGCAGACGCGGCGTTCGTCCCAGAATTTTCGGGCTGTGTCGACGGCCGCATCGATGCTGTCGCCCGCGACGTAAGGACCGGCGAAAAGCTTGACCAGAGGAGTTGGAGCGAGATTGATGACAAAATTTTTGAAATCCATATATGACTCCTTTATGAAAACATCTGTTTATAAAAAGAAGACAATAAGAATAAAAACTAATTCATTTTCTAACAAACTTCAAGAAGAGTTTTCCAACAGGCATTATCTTTCTTGGGTTTCTTCCAAAATGTATGGATCTTTTCTTCCTCGGAAAGAGGGGCAAAAAGCGACGGGAAAAAAATGTCGCAGTCAGGATGAGAATTTTTATCATTTCCTGGATGAGGAATGAAGAATCTCATCAACAGCAATGCGGAGAGATAAAAGGTTGAGTCCTTTCGCTTTTTCTGATATCTATTGTCTTTCATGGGCCGATTAAAGAGCCTCCTGCCGTTCTTGAAAAAGGGAAGATTTCCGTTCAAATTCATCTACACCGAAGACTACTGGATGATCGATCTCAGGAACCATGTCTTTCCTCTTGAAAAGTACAGGCTGATCTACGAGAAGCTCCTTTTTTCAGGCGCCAAAAAGGACGATTTCCTTCCACCCCAGCCGGCCACTGAAGACGATGTCCTGCTCGTCCACACTTCCCGATATGTGAACAAGCTCAAGTCGGGGGGGTTGTCCCACAGGGAAGTCCTGGCTTTGGAGCTCCCTTACTCTCCTGAACTTTTTGAATTCGCTCTGCTCTACGTCGGGGGGACGATCACCACGGCGGAACAGGCACTGCGGGACGGCCTGGCCGTTCATATCGGAGGAGGTTTCCACCACGCCTTTGCCGACCACGGAGAGGGATTCTGCATCCTCAATGATGTGGCTGTGGCTGTCGAAAAGCTGAAAAAGGAAGAAAAAATAAAGAAAGCCATGGTGGTCGATGTCGATGTCCACCAGGGAAATGGGACGGCCTCAATTTTAGGGGGGAGGAACTATGTTTACACTTTTTCCATTCATCAGATGGACCTCTACCCCGCCGAGAAAGCCAGCGGCAGCCTTGATGTCGGACTATGGTCGGGAGACGGGGACGAAACCTATCTGTCCTCCATAAAAGCTCATTTTCCCAGGATTTATCAGGAGTTTCAGCCGGATATCGTTTTCTATCTGGCTGGGGCAGATCCCTACGAGAAGGATCAATTAGGTGGCCTCAGACTGACCAAAGACGGGCTCAAGGAAAGAGGGGAAATCATCATCGGCCAGGCGCGCCGCTTGAAAATTCCGGTGGCTGTTCTTTTAGCCGGCGGGTATGCCCATGATGTCCAGGACACGGTTGCCATCCACCTCAATACGGTTAAAGTGGCTCAGAAGATGCATCGGCGGTTCACTTAGAACCTTCTTTTTTTTCTAAATTTGTCTCTTCCTGCATCCAATCCAGATACCTTCCGTATCCCATTGCCAGAGGGATGGCGATGACTTCGGGTACTTCATAGGGATGGATGGCCACAATCTTTTCTTCCAATTCCGGGTAGCGGGCGTTCATAGTCTTGATGAAGAGCATGAATTCCCGGTCCTGGACAATTTTGCCCTGCCACCAGTAGGAAGACAGGCAGGAGGATGAGCACGATACGCAGGCGGCCAGTCTTTCTTCAACGAGAGTTCGGGCGATT
Organism: uncultured bacterium; assembly: GCA_965603105.1. Classification (GTDB taxonomy): domain Bacteria; phylum Acidobacteriota; class Aminicenantia; order Aminicenantales; family Aminicenantaceae; genus CBFDBS01. The sequence continues at coordinate 9,909 of CBFDBS010000008.1, read as the reverse complement.
CTTTCCGCCGTCTCTTCGTCGGGTACGGTGGTGATAACCAGAAGGAATTCTGACAATGGATTCTCCTCTTTAGAGCCGCTTTTAATCCTGGCAGAAGATGTGGGCAAAGACTTTGGTATTGCCCATCATGTTGTCGATGATGCAGTATTCGTTGGGTTGATGAGCCGTCTCATCCATTTTGGACCAGCAGGCGGCTTCATAACCGGCCTGGCGGAAGATAGCGGCAACAGTCCCCCCTCCGATTCCCAGAGGCTTGGCCTCACGGCCGTAGACGGACTTGACGGCCTTTTGGAGGGCCTTGACAACGGTCGCCTTTGGTGAGGTCGGGGGAGCGGCCGGTGCCTTCTGCTGCTCTTCGATGAAAATTTTCACTTTGAACTCCCGCTCGACTTCGGCGGCTATCTCACCAATCGCCTCTTCCACTTTATGGAGGGGATACTTGGGGAGGATCCGGCTGTCCATAAAAAAAACATCCTCTCCCGGAATGGTGTTGATGTTAGGAACGTTGGCCTCTTTTTTTGTCGGCTCGAATGTGGAGATGGGTGGGTCGAAAAGGGGATCTTTCTCTCCAAATTTCTGGTAGAGGCTGTTCAGCTTGGTGATCAAAAAGGAGTTGGCCTTGAAGCTGTTGATCCCTTTCTCGGGCGTGGAGCCGTGGGCCTGTTTCCCGACAGCCTTGAATCTAAGCCAGAGGATGGATTTCTCTGAAACCTCGATCATTGTTCCGTCTTCATTCCCGGCATCCGGGACGATGATAAGATCCTGTTTGCGGAACGCATCCGTCTTGGACAGGACGTAGGCGAGTCCCTTTTCGCTTCCCGTTTCCTCGTCGGCCACGAGTGTCAAACCCACATCAAATCTGGGGAGAATCCCCTCGTCTTTGAATGCCTTGAGCGCATAGAGGGAGGCGATCAGATCCTGTTGGTTGTCTTCCACCCCCCGGCCGAATATTTTTCCCTCTTCCACCCATGCCTGGAAGGGATTTCCGTTCCACTGGGCCAGCTCGCCGGGAGGAACCACGTCCATGTGAGTCATGATCCAGATTGTTCTTGAGGAGTCCTGTCCCTTGTGTTTCATCAAAATATTGGGCCTGTATCCCGAAGGGGCATCCAAGTCCGGAGCTTTGATGACTTCGATGTCCGAAAATCCATTTTCTCGAAAAAAAGCAAGCAAGAACTCTGCTTTTTTTGCCTCCCCTTCGCCTCCACTGTCCGGGGAGATGGCGGGAAGGGAACAGAGCTTGATCTGCATGTCGATCATATCATTCCGGTAGGCATCTATTCTTTTGGCGATCTTTTGGAAATCACTCATAATCTTTCTCTTCTACAGAGAATCATATCACCGAGTTCGACGAGACGCAAGGTCCACGCATCTCCATTCCTTTCTTTAACTTGCATAAATAAGGCGCCTGGACTTCCCTTGACATTTTCCCGAATTGGGCATACAGTACCTCCAAATGCGCATCGGGTTTGACATCCGCCCTTTTCTCAGACAGGCAACAGGTGTGGGCGTCTACTGTAAAAATCTTCTTTTTGCTCTGGCAGGTATTGACCGTAAAAACCGTTATTATCTTTTTTCCTCTTCCTTGAAAGACCGTTTTCCTCGGCCGTCTCTTCCTCCCCTTGCCCTTTGTGAATTTCGTGACCGGCATTATCCCGTACGGTTTTTGAATTATTTATGGCAGACTTGGCAGTGGCCTCCTTTGGATCGGTTCTTCGGTGAGGATCTGGATTTGACTCATTCTCCGATTCCGCTGATTCTTCCCACCAGGGGAAAGACAATTGTTACTGTTTATGATCTGTTTTTTATGGATCACCCCCTTCTTGTCGGCAGACAAGCCGGGAAATATTTTCGGCGCAGAATTGACGATTCTCTCCGTAAAGCCGATGGGATATTGACCATCTCTCAATTCGTTAGGACTCAAGTCTTGGAAAGATTCGGGCTGAAAGAAAGTAAAGTCCGGGCAGTCCATCTTGGAGTGGATGCCTCTTTTTCAGAAAGCCCTACAGAAGAAGCCCAAAAAAGTGTGCGGCAGAAGTACGCTTTACCTCCTTCCTTCCTTTTCTTTGTGGGAAACATCGAACCCCGGAAGAATCTTGTGCGGCTTATCGATGCTCTGGCTCTCTTGGGCCGGGCTCAAAATAGGATTCCGCTGGTCATCGCCGGCAAAAAAGAAAGGGATTACGACCGTTTGGTGGACAGGATCCGAAAACACGGTCTTGAATCTCAAATCATTCTGCTCGATTTCCTCCCCCCACTGGAATTGAGAATACTCTACCGCCTGGCCACAGCTTTTGTTTTTCCTTCTTTGAGCGAAGGATTTGGTTTGCCGGTTGCCGAAGCCATGGCCAGCGGGCTGCCCTGTGCCCTTTCTCGAGCTCCCGCCCTTCCCGAAATCGCTGAGCAGGCTGCCCTCTTTTTCGATCCCGAGAACACAGAGGAGATGGCCCAAACTATCGACAGCTTGCTCCACGATGAAGATCTAAGGGCGGACCTGATCACCAAGGGCCGGAAAAGAGCTTTGGATTTCAGCTGGGAGAAGACGGCAGAAGAGACACTCCGATTCTACGAGTCAATCGGAGAAGGAGAAAAACCGAGTTGAAGATTGCCGTGGACGGATACGAGCTTGTTGAATCCGGTACGGGTGTGGGCAGGGTTATCGATAATCTCCTGTCTCTTCTGGTGCGATGGATGCCTGAAGATTTATTCTATCTCTTTACTCGGGAGCCTTTTGAAAAGTATTCGGCGGCCAATTTGATTCAGGAGAGTTTCGGTCCAGGAAAGGGCTATTTCCACTGGCAGAACGGGCCTTTCAGGAACAGACTGAAGAGAGTCGAGCCCGATATCTTGATAGCTTCCAACTATACGCTTCCTCTGTTTAGGCGGTGGCCGGCTATTTTGATCGAACATGATGTGTCCTTCGCCTCCCATCCTGAGTGGTTTGCACCTAAAGATGTCTTTCAAAGGAGGCATCTCGTTCAGAGCAGTTTGAGGAAATCCGAAACGGTAGTGACTGTTTCGGATTTCTCCAAAAACGAGATTGTAAAACACTTTGACGTCGAGCCCGGCAAGATAAAAGTGATCCGCCATGGGATAGACGAGAATTTTCGCCGTTGCCCGCCAGAGCTTGTTCAGGAGTGGAAGGTCCGGAAGGATTTACAGGGAAAAAGTATAATCGGTTTCCTGGGGTCGATCTTCAACCGGAGAAACATTCCTCTTCTTGTGGAGGCTGTAGACCGGGTGAGGATTAGGCAACCGAATGTCGTCCTCTTTGTCGTCGGACGCGATTTGACTCACCCGCCCCAAGGAATGGCTCGAATTCTGGATAAGGAATGGATCAGATGGGAGGAGACTCTCAACGAGGAAGATCTGCCTCTCTTCTACTCAGCCCTGGATGTTTTTGCCTATCTTTCCGAGTATGAAGGTTTTGGCCTGCCTCCCCTCGAAGCGTTGGCCTGCGGCACCGTTCCTGTTCTCCTCAAAACATCTTCCCTGGGAGAGATCTACCAAGACTTGGCGTTTATGGTCGAGCAGGCGGACGTATCACAAGTCGCCGAAGCACTCCTTGAGGCCGCCGGGAATGAAAACTTCAGGAAAGGTGTGCTTAACGAGTTCAAGCGGATACGGGACAGATTCTCCTGGGAAACAGCAGCCCGGGAATATAAAAAATTGATCAAAGACATCGTGGGGCAGGCCGGTGCCTGAGCTGTCCGTGATTCTGGTCAGTTACAATGATCGCCTGCATCTTGAAGTTTGCCTCGATTCTCTTGCTGAAGCTGTCCGGGACCGGGAAACCGAAGTTGTTGTCGTCGATAACCGATCGTCGGATGGAAGCCCGGAGCTTGTCAAAAAGAAATACCCCACCGTCAGACTGATCGAAAACAGTCAAAATGTGGGCTTTGCCAAGGCCTGCAACCAGGGCCTTTCTCAGACAAAGGGGCCTTTTGTCTTGTTCTTGAACACCGACACGACTGTCAGCGCCGAAACTTTGGATCTTCTCTTAGAGGAGATCCGGGACAATCCGCATCTGGGAGCAGTGGGGCCGGCTCTTGCGACGGGAAAGGGTTCCTGTCAGGTTTCCTTCGGGAAGAGGGTCGATTTTTTTTCCGCTTTTATCCAGAAAGCTTTCCTCAATCCCTACTTCGCGCGAAAATTGAAATCGGACGAAAAGAAGCGGGAAGTGGGTTGGCTGAGTGCGGCTTGCCTTTTGACCAAGCGCGAAGCAGTGGAGGAAGCCGGTTTTTTTGATGAACACTTTTTCCTCTATTTTGAAGATATCGATCTCTGTTACAGAATAAGAAAAAAAGGCTGGAAACTCATTTTCCTTCCCCGGGCAAGGATGACCCATATCGGAGGAACCGCGACCTCGTCGGTCAAAACTTTTAGCCGCTATCACTACCGGAAAAGCCAGATCTATTTTTACAGGAAGCACAATTCCGGTGTTTCTCTCTTTCTCCTCCGGCTCTACCTGTGGTTGACTTTCACCCTTTCATCGTGGATAAAACGGAGCGGAAAAAAAGAGGGAGAAATCGATCTCAAGAATTTGTATAGGCTGTTGAAAAAAGGTTAGGGAATGAGCAAGATTAAAGTGCTTGAAATGATAGACCAGCCCTTTCTGGGGGGAGGGCAGATCAATTTGCTTGCTCTGGCCTCCACTCTGGACAAAAGCCGGTTCGAGGTTATCGTTTGTTCTGCTGATGGAGGGGCGCTGGTCGATGAAGTCAAAAGGAGAGGTGTCGAGCATTTTTCCGTACCTTTCTCAAAAAAATTCAGAACCAAAACAGTCGCCTCTATTGTCGATATCCTCAGAGATCAGAATGTCTCTCTTCTCCACACCCACGGCGGCGTGGCCGGGTTTTACGGACGGTGGGCGGCCCGGAAATGCAGGCTTCCCGTGGTTGTTCATACACTCCACGGTATCCACTACCTCCATTATAGGAATACGGCTCTCAAGCTCTTTTATATCTGTCTGGAGAAGATGTGTTCCCGCTTGACGGATGCCGTCGTTTTTGTCTGTGATTCAGACAAGGAGAGCGGGAGGCGATTTGGACTTGTTCCCCAAGATAAGAGTTTCGTCATTAAAAACGGGGTGGATTTTTCGGTGCTTGAATCCCACTCGGCGGCTGCCGAAGAGAGGCTGGACTGGGAGGAAAAACTGGGTACCGACCTGTCAGGCCCGGTGATTGGGACTGTTGCCCGTCTCCACCGGCAAAAAGGGATTTCCGATTTTCTGCTAGCGGCCCAAAAAATGACCCCCGAGATACCCGGACTGAAAGTCCTGATAGTGGGGGGAGGCCCGCTGAGGGAAAAACTGGAGGAGATGCGGAGGCGTCTGGGATTGGAGGGGAAAGTCCATTTTCTCGGAGAGCGGAAAGAGGCCTTTCGCTTGATCTCACTCCTCGATGTCTTTGTTCTCCCCTCTCTCTGGGAGGGACTCCCTTATTCCTTGATGGAGGCGGCCGCCCTTGAAAAACCTGTCGTTGCTTCCGCTGTCGACGGCATCAAGGAATTGATAAGCGACGGCCGCACGGGTGTGCTCGTTCCCCCCAAAAATCCGGAGAGACTGGCCGCTGCCGTGCTCGAATTGTTAAAAGACAAGGAGAAGGCACTGAGGATGGGATCTGAGTTGAAGAGGGACATCCAATCCCGTTATTCTCTCCGCCGAATGGTCCATGAAACGGAAAGCCTTTACCTGAAGCTATTTTTATCCAAAAGCAGACTATAGCCGTCCGCTTCCGATCCTTTCTGTCAATGCTCCGTTCTTTTTATTCAACGCAGACAGACTTGGCGGTGAACATTTCCAAAGGAGCGATTCCATCCTCCAATGCTCTCTCTTCATCCCCGCTTTGGAAATGATTACCACCTGGGGCAGGATTGACAATCGAGGACCTCCCTCATATAATCAATCCCAATGGGAAAGAAGAAAGTGGCCCTTGTTCACGACTGGCTGACCGGGCAGCGGGGAGGGGAAAAAGTACTCGAAGTGCTGGCCGAAGTCTTTCCCGAAGCTCCGATTTACACTCTGCTTCATTTGAAAGGAAGCCAGATCCCGGCCATCGAGGAAAGAGAAATTTTCACCAGCTTCATCCAGAGAATGCCCTTCCTCCACCGGAAATACAGGTCCTATCTCCCTCTGTTTCCGGTAGCCATCGAGCTTTTGGACCTGCAGGATTTCGATATGGTGGTTTCAAGCTCCCATTGTGTGGCCAAGGGAATCATTCCGCACCCGAATGCATTGCACGTCTGTTACATCCATTCCCCGGTCAGGTACGCCTGGAATCAGTACCATGCCTATTTCACTCCGGACAAACTGAACTTTTTTTCAAAAAAATTGATCCCGCCGGTCATCCACAGATTGAGGATTTGGGATGAATCATCGTCCGCCAGGGTTGACCATTTTGTTGCCAATTCCAGGACGACCGCCCAGAGGGTGCACAGATACTACAGGCGGAAGGCCGACTGTATCTATCCGCCTGTCGATACGGATTTTTTCCAGCCCGGACGGATTCAGGAAGACTATTTCTTGATCGTCTCCGCTCTTGTGCCATACAAGAAGATCGACCTTGCCGTTGAAACCTTCAACCGGCTGGCCATCCCTTTGAAAATCGTCGGCACGGGAACGGAATATAAAAAGCTGAAGCGGGCGGCCGGGCCGAACATTCAGTTCCTTGGATCCCTGAATCAGGAAGACCTGTTGCAGATCTATCAGGGAGCCAGGGCGCTGGTCATGCCCGGAGAGGAGGATTTCGGGATCAACGCTCTGGAAGCCCAAGCTTGCGGCGTGCCGGTCATCAGCATAGCCAGAGGGGGGGCCACCGAGACGGTTGTTCCTGGTAAAACCGGTGTTTTCTTTCCGGACCTGAATACAGAAAGCTTGAAGGGGGCTATTGACAAAATTCAGAGCATCCCCTTTAATAAGGACTCTATTCGTGCCCATGCATTGGAGTTTTCTCGACACAGATTCAAGAAAAGGATTTCCGCTTATCTTCAGGAGAAGTGGGATGAGTTTGTGAACCGGATATGATCAGAGAGAAAGGGATACGCCTCATCCGTATTTTCCTCCTCAGTGATGTCCTGGCGATTGTGCTCTCTTTTTTCTGCTCTTATTATCTCCGCTTCAGAACTTTCATACCCGTCAATCCGGAGAGAGGTATTCCTCCCCTCAAATCTTATATCGCCGTTTTCCCCCTCTTTTTATTGGCTCATATCCTGATTTTTTTCATTCAAGGTTTTTACAGAACACGGCTCAAAAGGGTTCGGATCGATGATTTCTTTTTTATCTCGCTGAATGTCATTTTTACCATTCTTATTGTGCAGGCTGTCATGAGCTATCTCTCCAGCTACAGCCAGGGTCCGGCCCCTCTCTTCAGTATGACGTTCAAGATATCCCATGGTTTTCTGGCGCTTTATTTTTTGTATGCGGTGCTTCTTATCCTCTTCTTGAGATTCCAGATCTATTTCTTCATGAAACGACGCTTCGCCAGAGGGATGAATCTCCAGAATGTACTTATCGTCGGCGCGGGAGAGATGGGAGTATCGGTTGCTCAGAAGCTCCTTCAATACAGAGATTTGGGTTTTGTGGTTAAGGGATTTCTGGATGATCACAAGAAGGAGGGAGAGATTTTCAGCTTGGATGGGGCAAGATTGGGAATCCTCGGCCCTCTGAAAGATCTGGAGCTTGTGCTGGAGAGAGAGCAAATCAGCGATGTCTATGTCGCTTTGGATTTGGGCAATTATTCGCAGATCCTGGAAACTTTAAAAGTGGTCAACAAATACGCCGTCAATATCCGTTTGATCCCCGACCTCTTTCAACTGCTCACCCTCAGAGCCCGGGTTGAGGATCTGGATGGATTCCCGGTTATCAGCATCGATGAGCCTCCCCTGAGGGGCATGATGCTGATCCTGAAAAGAGTCATGGATACTTTTGCTTCCGTTGTTCTGTTGATCTGTTTTTTCCCTTTTCTCCTTGTCTTCGGTGCCTTGGTCAAGCTGACGTCCAAAGGGCCTCTGTTCTACAATCAGGAGAGGATGGGGCTGGATGGGAATAAATTCATTATGCACAAACTGCGGACAATGGTCTGTAATGCAGAGGCCCAGAGCGGTCCGGTCATGTGCAAGCCTGATGATCCCAGGGTGACCAAGGTGGGGCGCTTCCTTAGAAAATTCAGCATCGATGAGGTCCCCCAGCTGTTCAACGTACTCAAGGGAGATATGAGTCTTGTCGGTCCGCGGCCGGAAAGGCCTGTTTTCGTCCAGCAATTCCGGGAAAAAATTCCCAAATACATGCTCCGGCACAAAGTCAAATCCGGGGTTACCGGGTGGGCACAGGTCCATGGACTGCGCCAGGACACTCCCATTGACAAGAGGCTGGAATACGATTTCTACTACATCCAGAACTGGTCCTTTGCTCTGGATTTGAAAATCCTTTGGAAAACCCTCCTCAAAGGATTCATTGACAAAAGCCTCTGAAGTCCGCTTCAAACCCGCGGCTTTTTTCCCCTCAAATGCGAAAGTCCTCTTAGCCCGATGGCCGTATATTGCACCGTTGAAATCAAGACAATGGACAAGGTGATAATATATAGGGCCGGCAGGAAAGTCGGGGATTTGCCTACAGAGTTGAAGAAAAGGACCAGAACCAGGAGTCCCATTTCCATCACGGTGCAAGCCTTGCCGGAGAGGGTTGGATTCACTTTTGTTTGTCCGGTCAATTTGATATATGTCAGAGCCCCTGAGACGATGTAGACATCACGGATAATCACCACAAGCACCAGCCAGAGCGGAAGGGTGTTGGGGGAGCCGAGCCGTGGAAGGGAGAGAGCGATAAACGTTGAAGCCATGAGCAGTTTGTCGGCGGCGGGGTCCAGGTAGGTGCCCAGGGTCGTCTTCTGATGCCAGATTCTGGCGGCAATTCCGTCGAGCAGGTCGGTCAGAGAGGCGAAAAGAAAGACAATGAAAGCAGATAGTTTCTTGTCCCTGACCAGCAGAACAACAAACACTGGGATGAGAAGAATCCTCAAAATGCTGAGAACATTGGGAGCAGTGAAAAAATGATTGACTTTGTCTTTGGTCATGCGCAGCAGGCGAATCTCGCCGCCTAGCGGATGAGAGCGGCGATGATATTGAAAAGACGTATGGCTTCTGCTCCGGACACAGGATCATTCGGCCGGAATTTCTTATCCACTGAGAGGGCCATGATATCGTAGGCTAAAATAGCCAGGATCGGTCGGAAATAGTAGTTGGAAGGAGTGACATCCGCAATCTGGATCCGTTCTGGGGGGATCTGCTGGATGAATTTCTTGCCCCGTTGTTCGAGATACATGATTAAACGTACGAGAGTTTCAGCCAATTGAGCTCTTGAGACTGTTTCCTGTGGAAGGAATTCGTGGTTGGAATAGACATCGAGAAGGCCCAGCGACGCCAATTCAAGGATATACCTGGCAGCCCAAGACGTGGCTATGTCCACAATGATGGGGGGCTTGGCTGACGGTGCTTCCAGGACATCTTTAAACTTGACGGCCATGAGAGCCGCAATGTCCTCTCTGCTGATGGATTGCCGGTTGGGGATGTTTTCGTATTGACTGGGAAGCTCAAACAAGCCCAGTCGGTTTTTTAAAACTTCGATACGCTCGAGAATTTGCTTGTTATCCGGCTCTTTTTCGAGTACTTTTTCGTAGATTTGGAGGCTATTTGTAAAATCTTGGAGATCAAAAAGGATGTCCCCATACACGGTCAGTATTTCGCCGCTGCTCGGATTTGTGGCATTGGCCGCCTTGACGTGGAGGAGTGCATTTTGAAGGCTGTTTTCATCCCTGTAAATGAGGGCGAGCGCGAAGTGGGCGTCAGGGGACGCCGGCGAATAAAAGAGAGCTTTGAGATGACCAAGGGGTACTTTTGGAACCTTCTAGGAAA
>CBFDBS010000007.1:0-22264 GCA_965603105.1 uncultured bacterium | reverse complement strand
AGGCTAAATCTTCAATGGTCGCTTCATCCATCCCATTTTCTTGCCCACACAAAAGGAAGAGAACCCGATCTATTTAACAGCGATGGCCTCGATTTCGACTTTGACGTCTCTGGGAAGACGGGCAACCTGGACAGCCGCCCGGGCCGGATAAGGAGCTTCGAAAAATTCCGCGTAGACGGCATTCATCTGGCTGAAGTCGTCCATATCCTGAAGGAAAACTGTGCATTTGACCACATTGTCGAGTGAACTGCCACCGGCTTCCAAAACAGCTTTCAGATTAGTGAGAACAAGACGTGTTTGTTCTTCGATGGTCCCCATCTGAAGCTGACCGCTGGCCGGATCGATGGGGATTTGACCCGATGCAAAAATCATCCCATTGGCCTCGATCGCTTGAGAATAGGGACCGATGGCTTGGGGTGCATTTTCCGTTTTGATTTCTTTTTTCATGGCTGAAGCTTCTCCTTTGCATGAAATTAGGCTTGGTCCGGCCAGGGCCAGGCAGCCCATGGATAAAAGCGCTTCTCTCCGATTCATGACGGCGCTCCTTAAAAAAATTATGGCAATATCTGAATGGATACACTCCGACTTTTGAAAAGTGTATCGTCTATCCTGGCAACAGCGATAATTGTATACTTTCCCGGCTTGAGTTTCCAGGAATAATCGAATGGAGATGTGGTGACGGCTTCCTGTTTACCGTTGATCCACCATTCCAGTTTGTCGACTTGGACATCCACGGAGAAGTCCACTCTGAAGAAAAGAGACTGGAAGCTGTGTTTTAGCACGGGGTCGATCCTGAAAAGATCTCCGTCTCTGGGAAAAGCGATAGTCAATGGATTAGAGGATGATCCTATTGATTCTATAGGGACTTGAGGCGAAGCTGTTCGGCCTGCCTGTTGATGAAGGCTGCAAAATATTTGAGGCTCGGTGCCGGCGATGAATATTTCCTTCATCGATCCCGGGCAGTTTTCGCCGGCCAGTTGTCCTGAAAGGGGACAGATTTCGGCTCTGATCACTCCTTCCGTCTCGAGAAAGTCGGCTGATTTTTCCGTGTTTTCCAACAGGAGTATAACGTCGCGGAAGAGTGGGCCGCATCCCGTCACACCGGAAACATTGTGCATCGGGCTGCCGTCGAAATTGCCCACCCAAATCCCCACAGTGAAGTTGGGTGTGTAGCCGATAGTCCAATTGTCTCTGAAATCCTTCGATGTGCCGGTCTTCACCGCACAGGGGAAGGGGAGAGCCAAAGCGGAATTGTATCCGAAGGCCGGGATGCGCGCATCTTTGTCGGAAAGGATGTCGGTCAGGATGTAGGTGATTTGGGGCGGAAAAACGGTTTCCCGCGGCAAATCCCTGCTTTCTATCTGAAGGATGCGGTCTGAATCATTCAGTCGAAGAATGGATTGGCTTTCCTGCCAGCCCCCTCCCCGGGCCAGGGCGGAATAAGCCTGGATAAGCTCGAGAAGGGTGACTTCCCCATTGCCCAGTGTTAAACCCAAGCCATAGTGACCCGGTTCTCTATCGAGACTCTCGAATCCCATTTCTTTGAGCTGGAGAAACAGATTTTCCGTTCCCAAAGTCTCCAAAAGAGCTACGGCTGGGATATTGTAGGAACAGGCGAGCGCTTCTCTCAACCGGATAAGTCCATGATATTTCTTATCATAATTTCTAGGGCTGTAAGGCCCTTCGGGAGTGGGATACTGGACTGGTCCGTCATGGATGATGTCAGCTGCTGTCCATCCGTTTTCCAAGGCCAAGCCATAGGTGAACGGTTTGAGAGTCGACCCGGGCTGACGCAGAGAAAGGGTCCCGTTGACCTGACCGTCGATTCGGTTGTCGAAAAAATCTTTGGAGCCGATCATACATAAAATCTCTCCTGTCGGATTAGACATGACGACAACTGCCCCGTTAGTGATACCTTTGACCGCCAGAGCGTCGATGTGATTTTTGACCAGAGTTTCAACTTTCTCCTGAAGCGTTAAATCGCAAGTGGTCTGGATGAGACTCAATTCCCTCCTTGCCGATGGGGTGAATTGGCTGAGGACATAGTCACAAAAATGAGGAGCCCTGAATCTGCTCTTAGCTTGTGACAGTTGAAGAATTTCCTCGAGGGACCGTTCCAGCTTTGAGGCTGAAACAAGTCCGAGATCGTACATTAGGAAGAGGATAGACCGCTGACCCTGAACCGCTCCGCCGAGAGAGTGAAGTGGATTGAGAGCAGAAGGTGAACGGGGGAGTCCTGCCAGAAAGGCGGATTCAGCCAGGCTGAGCTGGGAAGCCGATTTGTCGAAATAAAACCTGGAAGCGGCCTCGATGCCGAAGGCTCCGTTGCCGTAGCAAATCCGGTTGAGGTATTGGACAAGGATTTCCTCTTTGGTCAGTGTCGATTCCATCCTCAGGGCCAGCCACGTTTCGCAAACTTTTGAAAAAAGATTCCGTTTAAAGTGATAGATGTTGTGCACGAGCTGCTGGGTAATGGTCGAAGCGCCGGAAACGACCCGCCCGGCTTTCATGTTCTGCAAAAATGCCCTGGCAATGGAATAAAAATTGATTCCCGTGTGTCTGAAAAAGCGCCTGTCTTCGGAAACGATTGTCGCTTGGATGAGCTCGGGAGCGATACCGCTCAATTCGGTCCACTGGCAGTGACCGTCCTCGTCGGACAGGACTTCCCGGAGGAGGATGCCGCTGCGGTCCGTTATTCTCAGGGATATAATCGGGGAAGGATTGAGTTTTTTCTGAGGGATGGGAATCTTCAGGGAAACTAAGAACAGAAGGATCAGCAGGATGGGAACGGCAGGGAAGATCTTTCTTTTCAGATTGCGCATTTGGACTTTTTCTATTTTTTGATTTCCACCGTCATTTCCGTGCTGCGCCCGAAAACCTCGGGTGAGTACATTTCTTCGACTTTTGTTCCGGGGGCGGTAAAGAGTCCGGGAGATAAGGCGCGGACCAGATAGCGGTGGGTATGTATTCCCGGGAGTAATGAATCGGCAAAGAGAAAAATCCGGTCATCGTGGATTTCTGTGTGGTTAAAACCCTGCCACCATCTGTAAGTGCTTTGGTTTCCGCCCATCTCACGCATTTGCCGTCGCTGTTCTTCACTCTCAGTCCGGTAGGCCGGGTTGACAGCTTCGAACCCAGCCGGCAGCGGATCATCCAAAACGACATAAAGACTTTCTCTGGGGGCAATGACTTGAAGGGTCACGACGACCATCGTACCTGCCTGGATATTCGAGAGCGGCTTTCCCTCCAGAGTGGTCAGAGTCTTGTAAACGGAAAATCCTTCGTCCCGCGCCTGGAGAGGCTGTTGAGGGGCGTACGTCAACCGTGTCTGGTAATAAAGAATGCCGCTGCCCTTTTTTCTGAAATTCAAAGGAATAATGTTACCTGCAGAAAAAGAATCGAGAGGCATTTCCGCAATTTTGGCTTTCCTTTTGGAGACGGAAAAGGACTCATCCATGAGTTCTTTATCTTGAAGGGAAACGCGAAGATTGAAGTCCGGCCGAACGTTTTCGTATTTCTTATAGAATTCATTAAGGGCATAAAAAGCAAAGAAATTGTCCTGGGTTGTGAGCCAGCGGCCCACCTCTTTCTTTTTGACCAGCCATTGGGCGATCTGAGGAATGAAAGGATTGTCAGCTCCGACCTCGATCAGGGCTTGGAGGATCAGGGCCGTCGTCCTCAGGTTTGATGAGTAGATCCAGGCCCCCTCTCTTCCCTCGTCGTCTTCGAAATGGGCATCCGTCGGACTGATTTTGATCGCATTCATCAATTCTCCGACAAAAGTATCCAATGTGGACCGGGTTGTTTTCCCAGCAGACATGGCTTTAACGAGAAAAGTCTTAGCCAGAAGAGAAAGGTGTTCCCTCTCGGAGTAAAGGGTTTCCATAGAGGAATAATCGGGCAAATCGAGTAGGGTCAGGCAGTAGTGAGCAAAAGCCTTCACCGTCAGCCAGCTTTTCCTGGTGTAAGGGAAGAGTTGCGCATTCATCTTGTCCCTGACTAGGTTTTGCAAATAGTCGGTCAGCCGTTCCTCGCTTGTCTTGTCGACTGGGTAGCCGGCTTTCCGGGCCTGATAAAAAGCGAAGGCCGTATAACAGGAATTGTAGGGATTTCCCTGGACCGATCCCGGCCAGAGACCAAAACCTCCATTGGATTTCTGGTAGGAATAGATTTCCTTGAGGTTGCTCAGTACAAATTCCCGAATCTCTTTCCTGCTTTTATCTGTCAGATTGTAGTCGAGGAGGAGATCCTGTCCTATAACATAGGGAAGGAGACGGGAGAGGCGCTGTTCGAGGCAGAGATAGGGGTAATCTGTGAGGTAGTCGACACTGCCTTTCAATTCGGATAGCGCACTCGGGGATGCCGAAACCTGGATGAGGCTGTGGGAAGGATGGACATTTTCGGGAATCCTGATTTTTTCCTCCACGGACTTGGTTGTGCTGTTCGATGTGGCCACCGTTTCGCTCGGTCTGGGCATTTGAAGAGGGAGATTGATTTCCAGGCCATCCGATTCACCCCCCATTTCGGCCCGAAAAACAAGCCTTGCCGTGCCCGGGGCATCAACGGTGAAGGAATAGAGGACTTCTGTTCCTTCCCCGGCATCAAGAGTGATGGAGCGCCGGCTGTCTCCTGTCAATTGCAGCCCTTGAGCTTCGCAGTCAACAGTCACCTGCCCCTTGTCTTGAGAGAAATTATGAACGACGACTCCTCCTTGAAAGGAATCTCCGAGACGGGCAAACCGGGGCAGGGATGGCTGGAGAAGAAGTGTCTTGGACACTTTAAAGGTTGATTCTCCCCGGCCAAAGTGTGACTCCTGGGTTTGGGCTACGGTCATGATACGGAATGTCGTCAGATTGTCGGGAAGAACAAAGGAAAATCCGGCATCCCCGGCTTCATCGGTGAGAAGATGGGAGTTCCAATAGGCCGTAAATTTAAAATCACCTCTCAGTTCAACCTCAGTCAGTGCTGCTCCCAGAGCTTTCATCGCTTCTTCTCCGGCACCCCCTCCCACATCATCTCCCTTTTCTCCATAGGCGCGCTGGCCGATGACATACTGTCTGGATTCCGAAGTCTGGACCGAGAGAGGCTTGTGGCTGTAAAAATGAGAGAAAGGATCGGGAGTCTGATATCCAATAAGATTGAGGACTCCCAAATCGACGACAGCTACGGCCAAACTGGATTTTATTCCGGAGCCAGTCCAATCTTCAGTTTTCAAGGAGACTTTCACTTCTTGTCCCGGGCGATAAGCCTCCTGATCGGTTTGGATGCGGATATTCAGCCGTTTTTCGGAGGGATCGACGGCGATCTTAACATATCCGATTTTAAATGCCGGTTTTCCCAGATCTTCGGATTGGCTGAAATCAGCTGATGAAACTCTCCCTTGCACCAAAAGAACGGATACAAAAACATTGGGGATATAATCAGGGAGGATGGGTATCTCGATATGCTCCGCATTTCCTTCGAGCTCAACAATTTGACTGTCGAGAATGAATTCTCTTTCCACAGTTATGAGGGCTCTTGTTTTTTCGTAAGGGGATTTGACCAAAATTTTAGCCGTTTCTCCGGGACGGTAGCTTGTTTTGTTGCAGATAAGCTCAACAGTGTCATCATCCTGTCTTTCCCAGGGGACATAATCGCCTCCGGTCACGTAAAAGTAAGTTGAAGTTATGATGGTATTCCCTTTCCGGTCTTTTCCTTCAGCCTTCAGGATATAAAATCCGGATTTTTCCGGGAGAAAGGTGAAAATTTCTTGTTGCATTTGAGTTTGCATGGAGCGGGAATCGATAGGAATGTCTTTTGTTTCGCTGATCCAATTGTACCTGCCTCCAAACTCCGATTTTCTGACAGAGTGCCATTCCCTTTTGAAAAGGCTGAGGAGAATTTTCTTGTCCGAGACAAGCATTCCCTCGGGATGGGATGATAGTAGAGCGACTTGAAGCTCTTCCCCTTTCGTCAGGAAAGTTGTGCTGGGTTTTAATCCGATGTAATAATCTCCCCGATGAACCAAAGTCCGGATCCTGCTGGTCACGGAACGGCGGTCGGGTCCCTGGACGGTGGCTTCAAGAGTGGCAAGAACTGAATTTGCTTCCTGCTCCGCGGTCAGTTTAGCCGTGATCTGGATTTTTCCGGTTTCATCGAGTGTGGATTCTCCCGCGTCGAGGAGACGGCTCGTGTCCCGGCGGTTTGTCTCCCAGCGGCTCACCTGGTCTCCAAAGATGTATCCCTCATGACCGGGAGGGGCGTAGTAGGATGGATTCAAACGCAAATACCAGGACGTTTTTTGGCCGGACATGGGGCCGCCGAAAAGATAGGAAGCCCTCAGCTCACCTGAATAGGTGTCCCCGAAAACAAAGCTCCCTTGACTTGTTCGAAGATGAACTTCATATTCTGCCGGGCGGAACGCTTCGATCCTGAAAGACGAATACACATTATGGTCTTCTTCCGGTTTTTCTGCTGAAGAGATTGATGTCAGTATACGGTATTCCCCAAGAGAAGAGTCTTCGATTGTCTCAAAATCAAAGGAAAAGGAACCGTAGGGATCAAGGCCCAACTGTTCTTTAAACACACTTTTCTCGAAGGGATCGAAAATTTCACAGGTGAGAGTGTCGACCTGAGGGATTCTCCAGTCTCCCTTTTCCCTCTCTCTCAAGACGCCCTTAATGTGAACCTCCTCACCGGCCCTGTAAATCCCCCTCTCGGTGAACACGTATCCGTCGAACTTTTGGGGGACGGGCTTCCAGTCATAGGGAATGTCGAATTGGTAGGGGGAGACGCCTGTTCCCCATTCAGAGGAAAGAAAAGTTGAATCGTCTCCGTGGGTGACGAACACCCACTGTCGGGGTTTGCTCCATCTGTCTTGAATTTGGAATTTCAGGAGGCTCCATCCCGGTGTTTCGACTTTCCCTTCCGTGTCCGTTTTTCCTCTCCAGACGATCCTGTTGCTGTCGTTTCTGATTTCGACCTCGGCCTCGGGGACCGGTTCTCCGGATCGGAGTTCGGTGACCCATACACAGTTGTTTTCCGGAGAGAATTTGGCAGATATTCCCAGCTCCGTGACCTGGAGCATGGCCTTGTCGTAGCGCTCCCTGATGTTTTTGGACAGAGAATCCAGCTGCAGAAAAATGAATCCGTATTTTGTCTTGATGAAATCCCCGAGATCAATGGGAGACACATCTCTTGTGTTCCTGGGAGAATCGAGCCGGATATTTTTGCTCACTGTGATCAGGCCTGGCGGAGCGAATTTCTCTCCCGTCAAAAAAATCTTTCGGTTATTGAGGAGGGGAATGATCTTATCCTTGGCAACATGTCCTCCCTGGAGAATGGCGTCATTTGCGTTGACGGAGTAGAGGGGGTGCCTCAGAGGCCCGTAGGCTTCGATGAGTCCGTGTCCCGTGTCCATACTGACCGAGCGGGGATAGGGAGATGTCGTGAATTGGAGGACAACCGGAGAACCGAGTTTGTGGCCGAATTCATCCTCGAGGTCTTCATCGATAAGGAGTTCGTAGTCCGTTTCCGGTTGAAAAGGGAGAGAGAGCCAGAGGAGGGAGCCGCCGTGATCCCACTCTTCATAGTGATCGGGAATAACGACCTCGGGATCGAAATGAATTTTATGAATGAATTTGTTGTAAATAACAGGATTTGAAAAATAAATTTTCAGAGCCCCCGCGGCTTCGAAACGTTCGAATCGGAAGGTGTTGAACGTTTGGAATTCAAAAATGCGGCTTTTTTCCATCCCCAGCGGACCCTCTTCGCTCCGTAGCCCGGATTTCAACTCGAGATAGTAGGTTGTTTCAGGTTTCAGTGCCTCATTGGGTTCGATCAACAGAACTTCTTTGGGCGTGGCTTGGATTCCCTGTTCTTTCAGCTGCTTGGCCGTAGGATTCTTGATCCTGAACGGAAGCGGGCCATCCTGGCGGTTCCTATGAAGCCCCGTCAGTGTAATGAAGTCTTTATTTCCCTGGGATAGGACCGGCTGATTGAAGACCAGAAGGATCTGAGTATCGAGTCTCAACCACGGCTGTTTATTTTTGGGGAAGTGCTGAACGAGGGTCGGAGAAAGGGTTTGGAATGTCCATTTAAAATCCTCGGATAAAACAAAACCGTCAAACGTTTTCGCGCCTGCCGGAATAATGATCTGAAAGTCACTCGCATAAGGAAAACGCTCATCAGGAGTGAAAGAGACTGTCTTTGGATTCAGCCACCGGAAACGGCCTGGAACTTCAGGCCTGATCTCGATAATGTTGGGAGTCGGCTGGCCTTCAAGAGTCTCGAGCGGAAACAGCGGGTGGTCGAAAACGGCAACAATTGTATCCGATTCATGCCCCTCGGTGGTTTTCCCCTGAGGAGTGACATAAATAACATGGAGCTCTCCGGCTGTTGTCTCCGATACAGAAGACGGGCTCTGTGATTCCATTTCTTTTTTGCGACAACCGGCCGGCCCGATCGTTAACAAAATGAAAAGCATTAAAACGAGATACATGCGCAATCTGTTCATTAGGTCCCTCGATTTTTTCATGGGGTGATTGGGCTGTCTGACAGCGACAGCATGGCCCTGCCGATCTAGATATCGAATCCTTCGAAAAAATATCTTCTGATACAAAGGACGTGTGTCCATTTTTCGCTCCTTTTACTGACCATATATCTCAGATCAACAGGTGTTGTCAATTGAGCCTGCGCATAAGCTTGACTTTTGGCTGACTCAGAGTTATATAACTCCCAGTTATCGTGTTCCCGGGTTAAAAACAATGAGTATTATCATTGGAGCTCGACTCAGGTCTTCGAGAGAAGAATTGGGCTTGACGCAGGACAAGCTGGCCAAAGCCCTCCATCTGTCAGCTGAGTTCATCTCCCTTCTAGAATTGGGTAAACGGACACCGAGTCTGGAAACACTGAAAGGGATCACTGAATTCTTCAAAAAAGATATTACTTATTTCTTGGAAGCAAAAAGTGTGCCGCTGGAGAAATTGTATGAGGCTGCCGGGGTGGACGACAGGGTCAAGGCTGGGCTTAAAAAGTTTATTACGTCATGCCGTCTGTGTATGGATTCTGAAAACTCTTTGGGGCTTCGTCCGGAGCTGGCGCCTCTCTATTCAACCGCCGATGCCCACCGACTGGCTCGTGCGGAAAGGAGAAGAATTGGGCTGGGAAATGAGCCGATCAAGGACATATTCTCCTTAATTGAAAGGCATGGGCTGCATGTTTTTCGGCAGAGTCTTCATGAAGATTCGGACATCTCAGGAGTGTTTCTCTTTTTCGATGTGGAAAAAACTGCTTTTGCGTTAGTCAATGGACGGCACAACCTCGGACATCAGGTGTTTATCGCTGCTCACCTGTACTACCATTTTCTAAAGGACAGGCATATCGAACTTGTGATTGATAATCATGATGTTTTCGTTAGTGAGTATTTGCCCCTCTACCATCCTAGAGAGAAGCTTGCTCATACCTTTGCGCTTCACTTTTTGGTTCCCAAAGATAAAGTCAAAGAGATCGTCGATCTTGAATTTCGATCGGCCAAGGTCACATTCACTCAAGTGCTATATCTGAAAAGATATTTTGGAGTCAGCGTTATGGCCATGCTCTATGCTCTCCAAGACTTTGGATTTCTGACTTCCGCCCAATTCAAAGACTACCAGAAAAAAGAAACCGACAGTTATGAAGAGAGTGTATTCGGCCATAAGTCCGAGAGTGTTAAGATGCTGAAACAGAGCGGAAAGGATGTGATTTCCGATCGTCTGAAATGGCTTCTCCATGAATCTCTTCAGAAAGAGAAAAACCGATCTTAATTCCTGAAGTCTCTCCTTGATATTTCTAAAAATCCCAAATTGCACTTAGGCGAGAAGAGGAAGAGAACTCGCTGTTATCAGTTGAGTTCGGCCAATACAGTTGTCAAAAATTCCCAGAAAATTTCCACTGAGCCAGTGTGCACTCTCTCTTCAGGTGAATGGGGATGTTCAATTGTTGGGCCAAAGGATATCATATCCATGCCGGGAAACTTTTCGCCGATGATGCCGCACTCCAGGCCTGCATGAATAGCTCCGACTTTGGGCTCTTTGCCGTAGGTTTTGGAGTAGACATCTTTCAAGCTTTTGAGAAGAGGAGATTGAAGATTTGGAGTCCAGCCTGGATATCCTTCCTGCAGATCGACCTTGGCTTCAACCATGCCGCAGACGGCTGAGATCATATTCCGAGCGGCTTGAAGAGCAGAGGCTACGGAACTCCGGGTGCTGCAAATAACTTCTGCATGTCCCTCGTGTGTGCGAACGACAGCCAGGTTGGAGGAGGTTTCGACCAGCCCCGCCATCTCTGGATGCATAGAGATCACACCATGGGGCAGGGTCACGAGCATATTCACCAATTTTTGCCGTGATGTATCTTGGAGAGGTCCCAAGGGCGATTCTGCCGTTTTTTCGAAAGTGAAACGAGCTTCACTTTCCACGGCTTTGAATTCAAAAGCGATTTTATCAAACGCTGTTTTAAAAAGTCCGCGGAGTGTTTCTGCTTGATCAGTTTTCACTGTGAGATTGGCCCATGCCTCCCGTGGGATGGCGTTTCTTAAATTTCCTCCTTCAATGGAAGTGAGTCCGAATGGAATGTCTTGCAGTCCTTGCCAGAGAATTCGTGCCAGAAGCTTGATCGCATTTCCCCTTCCCTGGTTGATATCTATACCGGAATGACCCCCTCTGAATCCATAAAGTTTGAGCTGGTAGTGATCGCCATCCTGGTTTTGTTCCCTCTGCAAGGGGAGCGAAATTACTGTGTCTGCACCTCCGGCACAGCCGATAGTGAACTCACCCTCCTCTTCGCTGTCGAGGTTGAGAAGGCTTTTTCCCTGAAGAAAACCGGGCTGGATTCGTGTGGCTCCCGTCAGTCCTGTTTCTTCATCAACGGTAAAGAGAAATTCCATCGGAGGGTGCTGCAGGGTTTTATCTTCCATGATGGCCAGAGCCGCACAAAGGCCGATTCCGTTATCAGCGCCTAAGGTGGTGCCTATCGCCTGAATCCAATCGCCTTTGACAGCCGCCTGGATTGGATCATGGGAAAAATCGAAAACAACATCGGAGTTTTTTTCACAGACCATATCAAGATGGCCCTGCAGGATGACTCCGGTGGCATTCTCGTATCCGGGTGTCGCTTCCTTGCTGACGACGACGTTTCCAGTCGCGTCTCTTTTCCATTTCAAATTGTTCGCTTCGGCGACTGAAATGATATAATCTCCCAAAGCCTTTTCATTCCCTGAGCAATGGGGAGTTTTTAGGACCTGTTCGAAATGTTTCCAAAGGTGAGAAGGTTTGAGTCCTTCGAATAGGGATGCCATTTTGACTGCCTCCTTTTGGGTGTTTTGAAGAGTCAAAATAATGACATAAAAATCTGACTGATGCAAGTGAAATTGCCTTTTGCCATGGCTTTGTTTTAAAATCTATAGAGCGGTACCGATTCAAAAGAAATGAACACGCTGTCGTCAAAATTTAAAGATCTTTTTGGCAGAATGCCTGCCCTCATCTCTTCCGCACCCGGAAGGATCAATATCATCGGAGAACATACGGATTACAACGGGGGGTATGTCCTGCCGGCGGCTATCGATCGAAGGATCCATTTCCTTGTTGCGCCCAGGAGTGATGACAGAGTAGTGCTGTGGGCGGAAAATTTTGGAGAACAAGAAGAATTCTCTCTCAAAGACCTGGCGCCCTCGTCCTCGGGGAAAAAATGGTCGAACTATGTCCAGGGTATCTTCTGGATTCTTGAAAAGGAAAGCCTTTCTCTCGGAGGAGTCGATGGATTCATTTTCGGTGATATTCCTCTTGGCTCCGGATTGAGCTCTTCGGCAGCTCTAGAAATCAGTGTGGCCAATGCCCTCAATAGTCTGTTTCGGCTCTCCCTTCCTCTGGAGAAAATCCCGCTCATTGCCCAGCGGGCGGAGAATGAGTTTGTGGGCGTGGAATGCGGATTGATGGACCAGTTCATCTCTGTCTTCGGACACAAGGGTGAGGCTCTTTTTCTGGACTGTACGACTCTTGAATATGAATATGTCCCCCTGTCTTTAGAGGAAAATAGGCTGAAAATTCTTGTCATCGACAGCCGAGTCCGTCGAGAACTCGCTTCATCTGAGTACAACAGGCGGAGGGAAGAGTGTCGTAAGGTCGTGAAGATTCTCGGTCGAGAGGGAATCGACAGCTTGAGGGATATTCCTTTTCAATTGTTAAAAGAGAATAGGGAGGAGTTGGGGGATGTCCTCTTCCGCAGGGCCCGCCATGTGATCACCGAAAATGCCCGGGTCATCGAATCAAAGCAAGCCTTGAAAATATCTGATTATTTGCGCCTGGGTGAACTCCTTTTTGGATCACACCAAAGCCTTCGTGATGATTATGAGGTATCTTGCCCCGAGCTGGACCTCCTCTACACTCTAGGCAAAGAGTACGAAGGATGTTTGGGCGCGCGATTGACCGGGGCTGGTTTTGGAGGCTCCGGAATTGTATTGATCGAGGAAGATAAGATAAGCGGTTTCAAGAAAAGGATCGAAAACACATACGCCGCCAAACGATTCGAAGTTCCTCATATTCTAAAGATAAGTATTGGCGATGGGGCGGTTGTAAAATGAAGTTACTAAAACCGGATTGGTCAGTAAAATTTTGCCTGGGACTGTTTTTATTGATGTTGGTTTCTGTTTTTCTCTCGGCACAAACGCAGCCAAAAATCAAAATATTGACATCTATTTTCCCTTTCTATGAGTTTGCCCAAGCTGTGAGCGGAGATAGGGGAGAGGTCCGAATCCTCCTTCCTCCGGGTTCAGAAGTTCACACCTGGAAGCCGAAACCGAGTGACATTATCAAATTGAACGAGGCGGATCTTTTTATCGGTGTCGGTTCGATTCTTGAACCATGGCTGGATGAGGTCCTCGAGAGTATTGACAATTCCAATCTTCGAATCCTCGAAGCAGATAAGATTGTCTCTTTGATGGAAGACGAAGAAAAGGAGCATACGCGCGGCCACACGCATGAAGGGCAGGATCCGCATCTTTGGCTGGATTTTCAGAATGATATTCAGATAGTCAAAGCGATAAGAGCGATCCTGACTGAACTCGAACCCGCCCATGCCGATCTCTTTTCCAAGAATGCAGACGCCTATATAATCCGGTTGAACGATATAGACAAGAAGTTCCGGGATACTCTCGAATCCTGTTCGACTCGAATTCTGATATTAGGCGGCCATTCCGCCTTTGGTTATATGGCCGGACGCTACAGTCTGAATCAAATTGCCGTCTACGGGACAAGTCCCGATGCTCAGCCTTCACCGAGACAGATTGTCGATATAATCGTGATGGCTCAGACTAACAGTGTCAAAGCCGTGTTTTATGAGATGACAGTCAGCTCCGATATTGCCCGTATGATCGCCCGAGAAATTGGTGCGCAGGTCCTGCCGCTCAATCCCGCAGCCTCTCTGACAAGGGATGAGATGAGATCAGGGATTGATTTTTTTAAAATTATGGAAAAGAATTTGGAGAATTTAAAAATTGGACTCAGATGCAAGTAAGTTTGCTACTCTAGTCAGTATTGAAGACATTTCATTCAGCTACGGCTACTCCTCCGTGCTCAGCCACGTTACATTCCCCATCCATTCCGGTGATTTTTTAGCCCTGATTGGGCCCAATGGTTCCGGAAAGACAACTCTCTTGAAGATCATTCTGGGTCTGCTGAAACCGGCTCAGGGTATCGTCCGGATCTTCGGACATCCGATTGACGAGTTCAAAGGCTGGAAAAAAATTGGATATGTCCCTCAAAAGGCCACCCATATCGATCCTCTGTTTCCTGTCTCCGTTAAAGAAGTCATTGCTATGGGATTGATTTCTGGAAGGGGGCTTCCCATGATATCCAAGAAGGATGAAGCCCTTCGTATCGACCGGGCTTTGACTCAAGTGGGCTTGAGTGACCTGAAGGACTTTCGTATTGGAAGACTTTCGGGAGGCCAGCAGCAACGGGTTTTTATTGCCAGAGCCATCGTCAACCAGCCTGAGATTCTTTTTCTGGATGAACCGACGACCGGTGTCGACTCCAGAACACATGAAATCTTTTATGACATGCTGGACACATTGAACAAAAAAGAAGGGATGACCATCGTCCTCGTCACCCATGAAATTGGGATCATCAACAAACACGTGTCCCAAGTGGCCTGTTTGAATCAAAGACTTGTTTATCACGGCACGCATTCCGAGTTCTGTCGATCTGAAGCCTTCAAGGACATGCTTTCAGGAGGGCACCATGTCATCTCCCATCAACATTGAAGGGAAGCCATGCACTCACTGTTGACTTACGGATTTCTTCAAAGAGCCGTTCTGGCTGGTGTTTTTGTCGCTCTCGCCTGTGCCCTGTTGGGTGTCTTTCTCATTTTGAGAAAGGATGCCATGATCGGTCACGGATTGGCTCATGTCATTTTCGCTGGAGTGGCATTAGGCCTTTTGCTGAACATAATGCCACTTGGCATGGCTCTTATTGTCGGGATTCTCGCGGCACTCATCATCATGAAACTCAAAGAAAAAGCCGGAGTTTATGGGGATACAGCCATTGCCTTATTGAGCAGTACCGGGTTTGCCGTGGGTATTATCATCGTCTCTTTTTCAAACAAGTTCAATGTCGACCTCTTCGGCTATCTATTCGGGGATATTTTGGCTATCGATTGGTCAGAAGTTGGGCTGTCCATTGCCTTGGCGTTAGTTGTTGTCGTGATTATCACCCTAACCTACCACAGATTCTTATTCATGACTTTTGACCGCGAATCCGCTCAGGCATCGGGAATATATGTCAAGAGACTGGATACGCTGATGACGATTCTCGCTGCCGTGACCGTAGTTTTAGGAATGAAAGTTGTCGGGATACTTCTGGTTTCCGCTCTTCTGGTTATCCCTTCGGCGGCGGGACTTCAGCTTGCCTCAAGCTTTAAACAGGCAATTCTATTATCTTCGATAGTGGCGGTATTGTCGGTTTTTTTAGGGCTGATTCTGGCCTTCTACGCCGATTTTCCTGCTTCTGGAACAATCGTTTTGCTCGCGGCCGTCATTTTTTTTGTCTTTTTTCTGATCAAAACAGTGAGACGGAGCCAGTAGATTTTTTAAAGTTTTCTGTTTCTAACTTTCTTCTTTTTTTTGTTTTCTTTTTCAATCAATTTGCTGAAGGTTTCCGTAAACAGCGAATATGCTTTTTCTCCGTAGAGGCAAAAAACAATTTCCTTGGGAAAATCGTTCTGCCGGATAAAAGCGACGGCTGTTTTTAACATGATGTCACTGCATCGTCGGATAGGAAAGTGAAAGATCCCTGTGCTGATGGCAGGGAAGGCGATGCTTCTGATCTTTTTTTCGGCACAAATTTTGAGACTGTTGGAGGTGGCTCTAGCCAGTTTTTCATCTTCGTCTCCTTCTCCGTAGATGGGGCCGACAGCATGGATGACATATCTGGCTTTAAGATTTCCACCTCCTGTTATGACGGCTTCACCGACTTCAATCGGACCGATTCTGTAGCATTCTTCCTGTATCGAATGCCCGCCTTGATTTCTGATGGCCCCCGCCACTCCGCCTCCTAGGATGAGCGATTTATTGGAGGCATTGACGACAG
Organism: uncultured bacterium; assembly: GCA_965603105.1. Taxonomy (GTDB): domain Bacteria; phylum Acidobacteriota; class Aminicenantia; order Aminicenantales; family Aminicenantaceae; genus CBFDBS01. The sequence continues at coordinate 6,665 of CBFDBS010000007.1, read as the reverse complement.
CATCGACATCCAGAAGGACAATATTTCCCTCCACTAACCTGATTTTGTGTCCCTCGGAAATCCATTCATTCATTCCATCCCCTCATTTCATCCATTTTCAGTTCCATCATACTTATATCTTTTCATGTGTCAAATTTCTTTTTTATCGGTTTGTATCATCTAACCATGATTGTATTTTAAGGCCCGGTCCAGGATTTGACTCGTTTAAGGAGTTATGGTCTCAATCCTTGAAGAACCTCATCGGACCAGACAAGAAAAAAAACGATCACTGGAGCTCTTTCAGGATGATCTCTCGGATCTCACTCGCCATCGTCTGGGTTTTTTTCAGCAGATCTTCAGCTTGTTTGTTGATCTCAGTCTTGAATGTTTTGTCCTCGATATTCGGGAGATTGATTTTGACATTGTAAAATGCCCCCTCAGCGCCCGCTCCGGCTGTCAAAGCGGCCACTCCAGCATCGCTTATTGAATTCTTGTTGCCGTGAAGGGCCACTTCTTTGGCGATTTCGAGTGTTTTGACACTGTTTTCCAGCACGCGCAGAGGAATCCGTGTCGCTTCTTTATTGGCGTCTTCAATCGCCTTGTTTCTGATCTCGATCTGTTCTTCTGTTTTTTTCTTCAACCTAAAGGCTTCCATGACCCTGTTGAAAGCTACGGTGTCCAAATCGATGTCTCTGAGCATTGTGTCCTTGAGTCCCTGCGCTTGTTCGGCCAGGTCTTTGACCTTCATCTGGACATTTTCGTATTCTTTTTTTCCAACCGTCAGATTGGCCACCATTGACGAAAGTGATGCGGACAGTGCTCCGCAGAGCGCTGCGACACTCCCTCCTCCGGGGGCGGGAGAGTCCACAGACAGTTCGTTGGCGAATTGACGCAAGTTGAGATCGAGGAGGGAATTTTCGATATCTTTGAACTGGTTCTCAATGATCTTCTTTTGTGGATCAAACGGGGACACGTCATTCAAACCCAGAGACAGGACTGCTGTTTTGATCAGTTCCTCCTCAGGAACTCCGGGGCTTTTGTTCTGCTTAATGAGATAGTGTTTTCCGGCCATGAGCAGGGCTTCTTTGGGGATAAGACCCACGAGTTCACTCCCTGTTACCCGAAGACCTATCTGTTCAGCCTCTTTGATAACCTCATCAAAAACAAGATGGGGGGGCGAAATTTTATAATTCGTGAAATTGATGGAAATTTGAGCGATCCCGTAATCTTCAATATACCAGCCCACGGCTTTGACTTCCTTGAATTTTCCCGGGGCTATAACCGCTTTTCCGTCTTGGTCTCTGATGATACTACCTTCCGCGTCTCTTTTTGCCCGTCCTTTCTCTCTAATGTTGAGGGCGATATGATGGGCCAGCGACCTGTCACTTGTATTCAAGTTGATGTTGTAGGCGATGAGGAATTCTCTCGCTCCAATGACGGTGGCGCCTGATTTGGGATTGAATTTCGGCTGGCCGTAGTCGGGAGACCAGGCGGGATCCTTGAGTTTCTCGGCCAGACCTTCGTATTCCCCAGCCCGGATGGTGGCTAGATTTTTTCTCTCTGGAGTCCGGGCGGCTTCTTCATAGAGGTAAATGGGGATTCCCAGTTCGTCGGCCACCCTCTCTGCGACTTCTTGGGCGATTTGGACACACTCTTCCATGGAAACACCCGAAACAGGGACAAAAGGACATACATCTGTGGCTCCCATACGGCTGTGTGCACCGGAATGTTGGGTCATATCGATGACATCGGCTGCTTTTTTTATGGCTTTGAAAGCGGCTTCCTTCACGCCCTCCGGTGTTCCGATGAAAGTGACTACGGTTCGGTTGGTGGACTCCCCGGGGTCAACATCAAGCAGGGAGACATTGGATGTGGACTCGATCTCTTTGGTTATGGCTTTGATTTTTTCGAGATCTCTGCCGTTGCTGAAGTTGGGAACACACTCGACAAGTTTCATTCATTCTCTCCTTTATTCAGGCTGAACCGCAATATGCCGTTTTTATCATAAAATTCGACTTCATCGAATTCACTCAATTGATCAATGAGGGTCTCTTCGTCTCCGACAATGATGATGATAGGCTGAAGAAGGGATGTATTGGTAAGTGACTTGAAAACATCACCGGCATTGACCAGTGAGACACTCTCATAGTATTCGTTCCAGAACTCATCCCCACGGTTGTAGACTTCTTTTTCGGACACTTTGGATGCAATTTCATCCATATTTCGGATTGTTAAAGGAAAATGGTTGATCAAGTATGATTTGGCCTGTTCGATATCACTGATTGGAAGCGGAGCCTGTTTGGCCTTCCGAATTTCTTCTAAAATATCTGAAACGGATTGATAGATCGCATCAGGCTGAATCATGCTCCTGACAAAGAAGACTCCAAAATTCTTGAAAAATTCGACTTCACTGAAAGCCCAGAATACATTTCTCTTATTCGATTCTCTCAAATTCATGAGAAGCCGGCTGTTGGTTGTTCCTCCCAGGACTTGATTGAAGACCAGAAAGGAAAATAAATCGTTTTGGTCATCGAACGGGATCGTATTTCCAAGAAAGAGAGTGGCGTTCTTTGCCTGGGGTAAATTGATGAAACAGATTTTTAGCCTATCATTGGGCACCGGGGGAGGGATAAAAGCTTTCTCAATATCTTTGCTCTGCCAGTCTTTAAAATTATGGCTGATTTTTCGTGATGCAATATCCAGATTGATATTCCCGAATAAAAGAATCCTGGCGTTGTTGGGGCGGTAAAACTTTTCAAAGAAGGCCAACAGGGCATCCCTGTTGAAATTCTTAATAACCTCTTCATTGAAGGTGATTTTTTGGGAGGGGTGGTTTTGGAACAGAATCTGGTAGAGCAGCTTTTTTCCCAATGCTTCCGGAAAAGAGTACCTCTGTATATGATCGTAATACATCGATCTTTTTACACTGTCTATCTCCAGTTTCGAAATAATCGGTTGGAGAATCATTTTGCTCATCAAGTCCAGAGCCTCATCCAAGTGCTCCTCGAGGAAAGAAAATGAAAACAGAGAATAATCCGGAAAGACTTCAGCGGAAAAACTCCCTCCCATAGACTCAATTTGTTCTTCAATCTGAGATGAAGTGAGAGTGCCCGCGCCCTTGTCGAGCATGTTGGCCGCGAACGTTGCCAAACCCGGCAGGTCCTCAGGAGAAGAACTTTCTCCGTCGCCTATAATCACACGCAGTTCCATGATGGGAGCATTGTCGATCCTTACCGCCATCAATTCTAATCCATTGACAAGAGTGTTCCTTTCGACCTGAGGCAAGTTCAGCTCGGGCAGAGGATCGGGAGGTGGGGCTTCCCTCCTGAATCTTTCCTGGGCAAGAGAACTGTCGGCGATAAGGAAGACTGTGACAGTCAAAAAGAGAAGCAAAATTTTTTTCATTGGTTCCTCTTCATTGGGATCATTTTAAATTAATGTTGAGAAGGATGCTTCCCTGTGAGAAATATCTGTTCATGATACCTGTGATTCTGGCAGAGGGGATCTGCATGTATTTGTTCAATTGGTCGAAAATTTCATCCACTGAGTTTCTTTCGAGATAATTTTCCGCAAGGAAAATGGCTTTTCCGAGCACCGTTTCAAACCGCCTCAGATAGTCGGCTTTGAATAAATTCTTAACTCTATTCAGCTCCTTTTCGGAAAGGGGATTCGAGCGCAGCCTGTTGATTTCGGAAAAGACTGCCCTTCGGCAGCGCTCCTGCATGACTTCTTCATTGGTGAGAACGAAAATTTTTAAAACCGCAAAATCCTTCTTCTTTTCGATGCCGCCCTGAAGCTGAAAGGCGATTCTTTCTCTCTCATTTAACAGCCTATTGACAAGGCGAGAGCTTTTTCCTCGGAACAGGGCATATTCAATGAGCGATAAACTGTAGAAGTCATCTGTAAACGGAGATTCCAGTCGATATCCCAGATAGAAACCGGGATAGGAAGCGAGTATGTCCTCCTGGGTTTCTTCTATGGCCTCTGTTCTCGGAGGCGTCTCGAGGCTGAGGAGTGGGCGGTCTTTTCCAGCAGGGATAGAGTCGAAATACCTCCGGATCAGCTGAACGGTCTTGTTGATATCGATGTTTCCAGCTATGGAGAGAACAGCATTGTCTGGAGCATAGTGCTCGGAATAAAATTGCGAAACATCCCTGACGGTGATGTTTCTGATGTCGCTGATGCTGGCTCCGACAGTGGGATGGCTGTAAGCGGGGTTGGCATACAAGAGTTGATCAAAATAAAGAGAGCTTTCCCTGTAAGGATCCTCTTCATGCAGCAATTGAATTTCTTCGATGAGGGAATCTTTGACCTCCTGAACATTGGTTTCTGTAATCGAGAGAGAGTTCATACGGTCCGATTCGAGCCAGAGGACCAAGGCCAGTTGGTTTGAGGGGACGGTCTGATAGAACAGAGTCATTCCGGGCCTGGTTTCCGCATTGAATTCTCCTCCGATCCTGTCCAGATAACTGATGTGCTGCATTTGACCGACATTGCGTGAGCCTTGGAACATCATGTTTTCCAACAAATACGCCAACCCTGTCTTTCCGGGTCTGTCATGAAGAGAGCCGACGTTGTAAGCGACAACAACCGAAACAAGAGGCAAAGAATTGTCTTCTGATAGAATGACTGTCAGTCCATTTTTCAGCTCGTGCGTCGATAGGTGGAAGGAAAAATCTTGCTCTTGAGCGGAAAGAGAAAATGTAAAGAGAAAGAGTATGGTGATCAAAACGAAGGAGATTTTAGTTTTCTCTGAAATTTGCATTGGTTTTAAATCCGTGTATTCTCCCATGTGCAGAATTAAGTGGAGAATCCAAAAGGATTCAAAAAGTTCAACAGACTCTTTTGATGACGACTACCGTCTGATCATCCATCTGCTCGGTGCCGCGTGTGAAGCTTTCAGTCTCATCTTTGACCTTATCCATGAGATCTTGGGCGTTCAATTTCAAATTTTTTTTCATAATACCAATAAGCCGCTCTTCACCAAATTCATCGTTTTTTGTATTCCGACTCTCTGTGATTCCATCTGTATACAGCACCGCCATCTCTCCTAGTTTCAATTGCACTTCATCGATGCTGTACTCGGCATTGGGAAACATCCCCAAACAAAAACCTGAGCTTTCCAAACGCTTCACTTTTCCTTTGGGATCCATAACGAATACAGGATTATGACCGGCATTAATGTATCTGAGAATGCACGTGTTTTGATCCAGTTCACAGAAGAAAAAAGTGATGAATTTATTCGAGCCTGAACTGCGGTGGACAAAATTATTCAGCTTGACCACCATCTTGTTTAGATCATAGTCTTCGTGGACTTCTGACTGTAAGGCGGCTCTCAATGAGGCCATAAGAAGAGATGCGCTCACTCCCTTCCCAGAAACGTCGGCGATGGTGATTCCGATCCGGTCGCTGTCGATGGGCACGAAATCGTAATAATCGCCACCGACTTGATGGCAAGGTATGTTATATCCTGTAATCTCAAAATTTTCGGATTGAGGAATTTCTTTAGGTAAAAAATCGGCCTGAATCTGAGTAGCGAGAGAGAGCTCCTTTTTTATCTGTTCCAATTTGAGGCTGTCTTCAACTGTTTTAGCGTTTTCAATTTTGATGGCCGCCAGATTGGCAAGAAGCGTCAGCAGTTTCAAGTTGTTCTCGGTGAACTGTTCCAGCTGATGGATCCTGTCCGCATAGATAACTCCGATAATTTCTTTATTGTTCCACAGAGGGACACACATGGCTGAATGGATATTGAGATTGATGATGCTGGCCTCGGCCTTGAATCGCGTATCGTCCTGGGCATCCGAGGTGAGAAGGGATGAGTTTTGATTCACTGCCATGTTGATGATGCTTTGACTGAGCTGTATCTTTCTGTTCTCCAGACGGGGATTATTGATGCGTGTGACTTTGGCATGAAATTGAGGTGGATTTCCCTCTTTGAGCATGAGAACACCTCTGTCCATGACCATATACTCGCAGATCAAATCCATGATGTATTCCAGAAGTTCGTCAACAGGTTTATGGAGAACGAGGGCTTTGCCGACTTCGCTGATGATGGTGGATATTTCGTGCTCCTGGCGCATCTTGTCGATATCCAAGGGGCGTGCCGCCACAATCGTCGTCGTGATGTTGGACTTTTTGACGATGTCTTCGATCTGGATCATGCTGTTTATGGAGGCTGAAGAGGACGGCGTATCTGTGACCTCGACATTTGTGGACAGCTCCTGATCGAAAACGATTCTTGTCGAACCGATGAGGATTTCATCCCCTCTGTTCAGTACGGTTTCGGATTGAATTTTATTGCCGTTCAGGAAACTCCCGTTTTTGCTGTTGTTGTCTCTAAGGACATAGTTATTTTCTTTGGGATAGATGTAGGCATGGTGTCCGGAGCTGTAAGGATCGAAAATGGAGATCTCGTTGTCTGCGGATCGCCCGATCGAAATCTTTTTTCCCTCAAGAGGAAAGGTGAAAGCCTCTTCCTTTTTAGGATAGATGAATAGATTTGGCATGTCTTATCCGTAAAGATCTAAATTTTCCTTATCCGATTTTAAACTCTCAGCGGAAAAAGTTCAAGGGGATGGTCATTTATAAAAGCATCCCCATTCTACCAGTGAAACTTTAGAATGGGGCCTGTCCGGCTCCCCCTCCATCCTCCTTCGTCCGGGTGGAGGGCCTCCTCCGCCGGCCAC
>CBFDBS010000006.1:0-22318 GCA_965603105.1 uncultured bacterium | reverse complement strand
TGATTGTCATTTATAGCACAGAATGCTTTTCAATTTCAACTCCAAGATCATTCAAGCGTCCCCAATATGTGATTTTGAACATTTTGAATGGGAGGCACAATCGGACAAATGCTACCCCCTTCTCATTTTATAGGCTTCAAGTGTATTCCTCATCAGAAGGGCGATGGTCAAGGGCCCGACACCTCCGGGGACCGGAGTGAGGAACTCAACCTTGTCGAACACTTTGGGATGCACATCCCCAGCTACGGTGTACCCTTTTTGGGCAAAAGCTTCCATCCGTTTTTTATCCGGGCCGAAGAGTTCTACCGCCTTCTCTCTGTCCGCAAGCTGACTCGTGCCGACATCTATAACCGTCGCTCCTTCCTTGACAAAATCCGGGGTCACAAATCCAGGCCTCCCCATGGCGGCGACCAGAATATCCGCTTCGGAAGCCACGCCGGGAAGGTCTCTGGTTCGCGAATGGCAGACGGTCACCGTTCCATGGGCATTGGTCATCATGGCTGCCAGCGGCTTGCCGACAATGAGGCTCCTGCCTATAATGACAACCCTTTTCCCCTCAACAGAGATCCCCCGAGACAACAAAAGCTCCATAATCCCCGTAGGCGTGGCCGGTCTCAATCCCCTTTCGTTCATGACCAGATTGCCTAGGCTGACGGGGTGAATCCCGTCGACGTCTTTATCTGGATGGATCGCGGTGATGGCCTCATAGGATGAGAGATGTGCAGGCAGGGGGAGTTGGACCAGGATGCCGTCGACATCATTTCTTGCGTTCATCTCCTCGATCTTCCGGTGAAGCTCAGGGCCTGTAGTTTCTGCCGGCAAATGGAAAACTTCCGAGGAGATCCCCAGTTTTTCACTGGCTTTCTTCTTCATCCTCACGTAGATCTGAGAAGCCCTGTCCTCTCCGACAAGGATGGCAACCAGGCCGGGGGTTTCATTCTGGGCCTCTTTTATTCGGGCCACGTCCTCCCCAATTTTCTCTCTGATTTTCTCGGCGAGGGTTTTTCCTTCAAGCCATTCTCCCATGCCTTCCTCCCTGTGAAATAATTAAAAGCCCAGGCTCATTCGAGAGAGCAATTATACATTTGTCCTCTTAAAGGTACAACAAAAATGATCACTCCCTCCTTCCTCAGGCTATTCTATTTGGCACATAATTTGCATAATGAGCTTGTTACCATGGAGTGTAGACTCAATAGCATAAGTGCCCTATAATAGGAAGAAATCCGATATTTTGAGAAGGCAGATCAAATGAATAAAAAACATATCGCCTTGAGCCTGCTCATCCCTCTGTCCCTGGGGTTGAGCGGGTGCTCTTCAATGCTGACCAACAACCAGCTTCAGTTCGGCATTCAGGCCGCACAAAGGGATCTGTGGGATGAAGCGATATTTCGGTGGAAGAAAGCCATTGAGCTCGATCCCCAATCCGCGGCGGCCCTTAACAACTTGGCCGTCGCTTTCGAAAAAAAAGGTCAGTGGGAAGAGGCCGGGAAGGCCTACGAAGCAGCCCTGAAACAGAGCCCGAAAAACAAGTACATCCAGTCTAACTTCCAGAGCTTCAAAGAGCGGCTCGAAGAAAAAAATGAAACGGATATAAAAAAAAATGAAAAAAAATAAATGGATATTTTTATTGTTTTTCTTGACACTGCCGGCCTGTGTGACCACTGATTATTGGAAACTGAAAATCGAAATCCCGAGGAAAGTAGAGGTCGATTTGAAGAAGTACAATAATGTTATCGTCGCTCCTTTTCTCGTCAAAGAGGAAACAGCCGAAATCGATCTCAATAAAGAAATCGTCGAATATCTTGTGGGTGAACTCAAACGAAAGGCCAGCAACACCATTCTAACCTCCAACGTTGCAGTGGATAAAGAGGAGCAGTTTGAATCCCCTGAGTACTGGCAGAGCCTGGAAGCCGATTCCGAGGGGAATCTCTATATCACAGGAAGCGCCCAGTACACAGAAGAAACGCGCAAAGCCCTCATCAAACAGGGAAGGAGGCGCTTCGAAGATCCTTTTCCAGATCCGGCCAAGCTCGAACAGAGGAAATTCTATAACTTGAACCTGGACCTCTACATCATTGACGCCAAAACCGGAACCCCTGTTTTTAAAAGAGAATTCAAGGAAACCAAATCCTACACCAATCCCAACCAGACGGGCTATAACGCCTTCTTCGACCTCATCCTTCAGGTCAAAGAAAAGCTCTTCCGCTCTGTTTTAGGAGAAGGTCGACTTGAGGAGCGCTATCTGATCATCAAAAATAAGGAGTAAGAGGCAGCCATGAATAAATATAAAAAATCCGGTCTCATTTTTCTCTCCTTGATCCTCATGACGGGCTTCAGTTTGGCCCAGACGTTCACTATCCCCTACTACGGGAAAAACAAAATCATGTATGAGAAGTTCAACTGGAGTCACTACAAAACAGATCATTTTGATATTCACTACTATGTGGACGATACCAGTATTTTGGAAAAAATTGCAGCCCTGGCTGAAAGCGCCTATCACCGGCTGAGCAGGGAACTCAGACATGAATTATCGGCCACTGTTCCCATCCTCTTTTACGTCACGACGACGGATTATGAGCAGACGAACCTCTTCTCCTCGGCGGGATCCCTCGGCGCGGCCGAACCCGTCCTCTACAGGATCGTTCTCCAGGGAGATATGCCCATCGATGAACTCCAGGACCTCTTCGAACATGAACTGACTCATATCTTCGAGTACGATCTTCTCTGGGGCAATCCGGGGGGGGCCCTGTATGCAGTCACCCAGCCGCCCGGGTGGATTATCGAGGGCTTTGCCGAATACAATACAGAAAACTGGTCGACCTGGTCCGAAATCATTGTCCGGGATGCCGTCCTCAGCGACCGCATCCCCGAGTTTACTACCTCGGGCCAGCTTGTGTCCCGCTACCCCTCTGCACGACCCGTTGATTACGATTTCGGCCATGCCCTGTTTGACTATATCGAAGCAACTTATGGCAAGCAGGGGATCACAGAGCTGTGGCAGTCCATGAAAAACACTCCCCTCGCGGTGAGGATCAATCCCATTGAGGGGGTTTTCGATAAAACTCCCAAAGAATTCTCACATGACTTCAAGAAGTACCTCAGGGCGCGGTATAAAGATTTCTTGTTAAAAGAAAATCCAGAAGATTACAGTTTTCCCATCGGTCCTGAATACCCTTTGAATCCCTATTATTTCTCCTTTTCCCATGCCCTTTCCCCCTCGGGAGACATCGTCGCTATCCTCACCCAGAGTCTGAAAGATTATGATCTGGACATCGTTTTTGTTTCGACCAAAGACGGCAGCGTGATCAAAAATATCACTCAAGGACACACGACCCAGTACGAGAGCATCCACTTCACCACCGACCCGACCATGGGGCGGTATGTCACCTGGGCTCCGGACGGGGATAAAATCGCCTTCTTCGCGCGTGCCGGCAAAGGCCACTCTCTTTTTGTTTTAGACGTGCTAACCGGAAAAACTCTGACGAAAATCAAAATCCCCTATGATCAACCTTCCTCCCCCACGTTCCTGGTCAACAATCAAGAGGTCCTCTTCACTGCCTTTTTGAGAGGAACCCATAACATCCATAAGGTCCATCTCGAGACCGGAAAGATCTTCGATATGACCTCTGACGACCTTTTCCAGAAGGCGCCAACCGTCTCTCCGGACGGAAAAATTGTTGCCTACACCATCCGCATCGACACCTTCGATAAACTCTTCCTTTCTCCTGTCGACGACTTTTCGAAAAGAACTCAACTGACCTTCGGCAGGGGAAATACGGTCACGCCTTCTTTCTCCACGGATTCAAAAACACTCTACTTCTCTGGAGACATGAGAGGGGCTTTCAACCTTTATTCCCTAGGCCTCGATAATGGAGAGCAGAAGATCTACACGGACGTCCGGACGGGAAATTTTCTGCCCGCACCCCTTTCCAATGGATCCGATGAAATCCTCTTTTCCTCATTCAATAAAGGCGCTTTTCAGCTCTTTCGAAGCGAGATGGAGGGGGAGGTTGAAAAAACGATATCATTCAGCGAGGTCAAGCCCGATCAAGAGTTCCAGCGGTTTGAGCCCATCGTCACTGTCGAGGTGAATAAGGACGAAATAAAAGCCTACAAAGGATTAGGAAAACTTTATCTCTCCTCCCGGCCGCCTATCGATACCATCATCTCTTCGGACGGATCTATCTATGGCGGCTCGGCCATCTCTTTCACGGACCTGCTGGGGGATTACACTTTTTACATCATGGCTTACCAGGTCCAAACCTTCCGTTCCTACTACGGCGCCTTTATCAACCAAAAAAGCCGCCTCCAGTATATGGCCAGCCTCTACCAGTACACATTGTTTTACTATCCCTATGCTGCCTATTACGATCCCACTCTCTGGCAGTTCACGACCTACCGAGATGCGATCGCCGAGCGGAAGATCACCGGGGCCAGCATCTCCGCCTTCTATCCTTTCAATCGGTACTATCGCGCAGAAGGTTCGTTCGGCTTCATGAACTACGCGGAGGATTATTTCGATCCCAGTTTATTGCAGGGGGCTCTAGGCCAAGGCTCCAGTTTCGGGGGGTTTCTGAACGGAAACTCACTTTCCGCTTCTCTTGCTCTGACAGGAGAAACGACACGCTTCAATTACCTGTTTGGCCCCTTGACCGGGCACACCTTCCGGATAGGCCTCAGTCAGGCCCTGCCTGTCAGCGATCGCTTCATCCAGAACACGACTCTCCAAGTTGACGTCCGGAAATACCTCAAAATCAGCTACGACGCCCTATTTGCGGCTCGTTTTTACGGTTTCGCCAGCATGGGAAAAACTCCCTATATCTTCTACTTCGGCGGGAATAATGAAGTCCGATCCGCCTACTACTATTCCATAATCGGCAACGAGGGCTGGTATGCCAACCTCGAATTCCGATTTCCGGTCCTCAACTCGGCTACAACTATTATCGGTCAGATCGGCCCTGTCCGCGGGACGCTCTTCTTCGATATCGCCCGGAGTAAACTCAAAGGATATCCTGCAACATACTACAATTACCCGGAAAATCCATTGGATCCTATCACTGCTTATGAAGCCCTCGGCTCTTACGGATTCGGCTTCCAACTCTTTTTTCTGGGTTTTCCTATTCATCTCGACCTCGTCAGGCGCCTGCAGATTCCGGATTTTAGCCGTCCTTTCGATATGGAGGGCATCGGTAAACTCAGATTGAAGTTTTGGATTGGATATGACTTCTAAAGACTGAAAGTTTAAAAAAAGATAAACAATCCTGAACTTTAAGCATCCTTCTCTGGCTTTTTTTGTGAATTTTGCTTAAAAAAAATAAATTTCTTGAATTTAAAAAAAACCGGTGATAATATAGCCAAGCCTATTTTCGGTCTTTATTCAGCAATATAAGGTTTTCCACATCTGTGGAAATTTCTGTGGAAAGCTTAATGGCTAAAATGGAAAATCAAGAAAAACATAACCCTTGGGTTCACCTGCAGCAAGCGATCAAGAAGAAGATCGATATCAACAGCTACGAAACGTGGTTTGATCCCACTGTTTTCATCGGTGTTGAAGCCAATAACCTCTATATCAAAGTCCCCAATTCTTATTTCAAAGACTGGCTTTCTTTTCACTACTCGAATCTGATCAGCACTTTCTCTCAAGAGCTGTTCGGTAAAGTCTACACAGTCCAGTACATCTATGACGACATGTCTTCATCTTTTATGCGCCGTTCTCCGGAAGAAAGAAAATCAAAACAAGGCACCCTTCTCAATCCCAACTTGAATCCCAACTACACCTTTGAAAACTTCGTTGTCGGCTCCTGCAACCAGTTCTGTCATGCCGCCGCCGTCGCCATCGCCAAAAGCCCGGCCAAAGCCTACAATCCTCTCTACCTTTACGGCGGAGCGGGACTTGGAAAGACACATTTGATGAACGCCATCGGTCACAATCTCCTCAACACGAACCAACGCCTGTCCATTCTCTATATCACAACTGAAAAATTCATGAACGACTTGATCAACCATCTGCAGTATGGAAAAATACTCGACTTCAGAAAAAAATACAGAAACGTTGACGTTCTCATAATGGATGACATCCACTACCTCTCTGGAAGAGAGAGGACGAAAGAGGAGTTTTTCCATACTTTTAATCATCTCTATGACAATCAAAGACAGATTGTCATTTCCAGCGACTGTCCCCCCAAGGAAATTCCGAATATCGAAGAGAGATTCAGCTCCCGGTTTGAATGGGGGCTCATCGCCGATTTGAAACCGCCTGATATCGAGACTAGGATCGCCATCCTAAGAAAAAAATCAGAGCTTGAAGGAGTCGATCTTCCGGAAAGTGTCGCCCTCTATATCGCAGACAAAGGTCATTCCAATATTCGCGAGCTTGAGGGATACCTCCGTCGTGTCATCGCCTATTCTTCATTGAAGGGAGAAAAATTAGACCTGGATATGGCCAAAGAAGCCTTAAAAAGTCTTCTTGAAGCCGAATCGAACATCATCTCAGTGGAAAAAATTCAAAAAATTGTCTGCTATGAATTCAAGATTAAGCTTTCCAGGCTTAAAGCCAAAAACAACTCGCCAAAAGTGGCTTTTCCCAGACAAATCGCTATGTATCTGTCCAAAGAGCTGACAAAGGCATCTCTTCCGGAAATAGGGAAGAAATTCGGTGGAAAACATCATACTACCGTTCTCCACAGTATAAGGAAGATTGAGAAGTTGAGAGAAAATGATTTGGATTTTAACAAAAGAATAAACAAATTAATCGGCTATATCCGGTAGTATTTCTGTGCTATAGGAAAGTTTTGCACATTTTATTTGCATTTATTATTCTTATTAACTAATCTTAATTAATAAGAATAAAGATAAGAATAAAGAAATAAAAAAGGTGGAAAAATGAAATTTTCGATAGCCAAAGAGGATATTCTTCAAGAGCTTCAACTTCTTCAAGGAATAGTCGAGAAACGAAGCACGATGCCCATCCTCGGTAATATCCTGGTCAAAGTTTCAGAGAATGAAGTGGAACTGACCGGCACGGATCTCGAAGTGGGCTTGAAAACTCATTTCTCGGCTGACGTCGATGAGCCTGGGGCTCTCACTATTTCAGGAAAGAAGCTGTTTGAAATTGTCCGGTCTCTGGCCGGAGGACAGAAGGTGTTTTTCACGGAGAAAGAAAATCTCATGATGGAGATCACCTCCAAGGCTAGTCAATTCAAAGTCCTCTGCTTGCCAAATGAGGACTATCCTCAAGTCCCGGAGCCAAAATTCATTAAGAACATCCATCTTCCCTTAGATAAAATCAAGAACATGATTGATCGTGTCTATTTTGCTATCACTCAGGAGCAGAGGTATTACCTGAACGGGGCCTTGATGATTCTCAAAAACAAAGGGATCGAGCTTGTCAGTACGGATGGTCACAGGTTGGCCTACACATCTCTTCCGCTTGATACTCTGAATTTAGAGACAGAAATTAGAGGCATAGTTTCCAAAAAAACCCTAGGGGAATTGAGGAAGTTTGAGGATGAAAATTTAGAATTCGATTTGGATGAGAACAACCTCTTTTTTAAAGTCGGCAACAGGACACTGATTTCCCGTATCATAGAAGGGAAATTTCCCAATTACGATGCCGTCATCCCGAAAGACAATCCCAGTCTTATTGTTTTTGCCAGAGAGGAAATAACGGATGCCATTCGCCGGGTCTCCCTGCTTTCGACCGAGAGATCCAGGGGTATCAAATTCAGTATCCAGAAGGATCTGGTCACTCTCTTTTCATCAAATCCGGAGATCGGGGAAGCGAGGGACCAAGTCGGAGTGGAATACTCCGGAGATGAGTTTGAAATCGGATTTAACTCCCAGTATCTTCTGGATTTTCTCACTTCGGTCAAGGCCGACAGTATATGTTTTGAACTGAAGGATGAAAACAGCGCCGTGCTGATGAGGCCGCAGGTTGTAGAGGATATGAAGGATATTTATGTCCTCATGCCGATGAAGATCTGAGGACTAGATCCCCCCATCTTTTTTGGCCAGATCGCGCACAAGACGAAAAATATCGGATATCTTTCCCTTAATGTATCCTTCTTTTTCAAAATACGGCCCGCCTTCCGGTTTGATCCATTTGATGTGACTTCCCTTTTTGAGCGATTGAGTGTTTTTCGCCAGTCCAATCCGGAAATCCCCTTCTTTGGTTTGGATGAGAGCGACGTGAACTTTTTCATCCTTTTTGAGTGAAGGCTGTGTGGCTGCCACGACTCTGTCTTTTCTTGGCTTTTTCTTGCTGATGTATTTCTCGGGCAAAGGCTGTGGAAGCCATTCCGCATGAAGACCTCTTTTTTCCTTGGTCGAAGGCGATCGTTCGATGATTCCGACGATGCATGTATTTCCAAATCCGCTCATGTTGAACCAGAGACCGTAGTTAAGCCGACCGAGGCTGTCGTGGAACATTTCTGCGTACTGCTTTTCTCCCCGTAATTGCCAGACGAGCTCTACAAGCTGTGCGCCGCCTGAAGCACCCAGCGGGTGGGTCCGGGCCAAAAAACCTCCCGATCGGTTGACAAAAAGTTTTTCCCCGTTCCTGTTTTTTTCCTCAAGAACCATTCTGTGTCCTTGTCCCCTGTCTGCCAATCCCAGATCCTCGGCAACAATCCAAGGGATGGGCTTGAAAGCATCGTGGAGTTCACACAGATTGATCTCGTGAGGATTAAGCCCGGCTTCCAGGAAGGCTTCACTGCCCGCCAGCACAGCGGCTTCAAGACAAATCAGGGTCTTTCTTTCCGTCAATTTGATCCTGTCGAAGGCGGACTTGATGCTGCTCAGCCTTATATCCGTCGGAGAGGGAACGAGAAAGACCGCCCCAGCCCCATTGTAAGAACCGCTGCAGTCAAACTTTGTCAAGGGAGGGACGATCATCCTGTTCAAAACAGGATCGTCATACTCGTGCCGGGAGATGGGGGTGCGGAAATAAGCCAAGTCGTTCAGCGCTCCATAGGACAAGCTGCGCTCACTCATGGCAAAGCAGGTGTTCCGGAAGTTCTTCGGGGATAATTTGTAGACATCCATATACTCCAGAGAAGCGAGCGCGGCCACCGTCGGCATGTCGCCCAGTCCACGCTCCCGTTCTTCTTCGTCGATGACGGTCGAAATTTGAGAAGGGATCTCCTCGTTGGTCAATTTTCCCCTCATTTTTTCACCAAAACAGACCAGAGTCTTTAATCCGGAAGAAGCGAGCCTTTTGCCCAGCTCGACCGCCGCCGCTCCGGTGGCAGAACCCAACTCAACATGGTAGATTTCGGTGTTTCGGGCCAACCCCAGTTCCATTCCCACCAGAGAATCGAGGCCGGTTTGCCTGGCGAAACCGATAGGATCCATACATCCGATAACCAAACAGTCGGGTTCAGGATGGGAGTCAAAGCGCTTGGAGTCTTTCATGGCCAGCCGGCAGGCGCCGGCCAGCATGACGCCGAGGGGCCGGAAGTCTTTCCCGAAGGGGCTGAGAGAAACGCCCGCAATATAGACATCACTCATGGATTGGGTTGGCTCCTTTTTCTATTGTAACCGTTATTGGACTGGCTGAAAAGGGAATCCCTTGCCTAAAACAGAAATTTGCCCATGGTTATCCATGATGACGGCTCCATACTGCGGGTATTGGTTGATAATCCGCTCCGGCTGGGAACTGACAAAGAGGGCCGTAGAAAGAGCGTCGCAAATGAGGGTTTCGGGCCCGATAACGGTAACACTCTGCTTGCCGGAAGCGGGGTATCCTGTTCTGGGGTCGAAGATGTGGTGATAGCGGATACCTTCTTCTATAAAGAACCGCTGGTAGTCACCCGCTGTGGCTGCTCCGACATCCGAGATTTCGAGGACTCCAAAATATCCCTCCTGCCTGGGGTGTTTGATTCCGATTTTCCAAGAATTTTGAGAGGGATTTTTCCCCCAGCAGAAGAGATCGCCGCCGGCGTTGATGAAGCCCCGGGTTATTCCCCTTGCTTTTAACGATTGGGCGGCCAGGTCGATACCGAGCCCCTTGGCAATTCCTCCCCAGTCCAGCCCAAATCCGGGTGGAACCCGGAGGGCCAATTTTTCTTCTCGAATTTTTTCCATGCCCACGTTCCTGACAGCTCTGCCAATTTGCTCGGGTGGAGGAACGCGGAATTCTCCGTCCCAGAATCCCCAAAGCCTGGAAAGGGGGGCGACTGCGATATCGAAACAACCCTCCGAAGCCCGGTGGACCTCTAACGCCCTTCGGAAAAGAGATCGGACCATTTCTGAGGAAAAATCTTTGGCATCCGGAGAAAAGAGGAGGTCGATTTCGGAAAAGATACGGCGAATGTCCTCCTGGGCCGCCCGGAACTCCTCCCGGGAAGAAAAGAGGGAGACTTCGCAGATCGTGTCGAAGACAAAGAATGTGGTTGAGCGCCATTTGGTCCGGACTGTACAACCAGCAGAAAAAAGGACGATCAGTAAGGCGGCCAGGGTCATCCCCCGATATAGCCGGGGAGTGCCTTCTCCCGGAAATCTCCTCTTTTTCATCCTGCTCTTGCTCATCATTCGTTTACACCGCTGCGAGTCCATCATTTTTATCCAAAATAAGGATTAAATCAACGCCGCCAGGAATCCCTCCAGCCGTGTCACACATTCAAAAAGATTCTTGATGTTGCACAGGATAGGAGGGAACCTTTTTCGTGGGGCCTGTCCGGCTCCCCCTCCATCCTTCTGACGTCCGGGTGGAGGGCCTCCTCCGCCCTGAGCACCCACTCAAAAAGTTAATATCACAGTCTGAAGATAATTTTTAGGGTGGGATCAATCGACTTCGAAAGACCATACAGCCCGGCGGCACCCGGTTCTGTCTGAGGAACATTCCCTCGGGAGTGGGTTGGGTCTTTGACGAGGATGGAGCAGGGTGCTGCCGGGCGTCCCTCCGCCGGCTACTCATTCCTAAGGTTCAGATTGTCTTGGAATTGGGGATTCTAACGATCGTGTTTGACATGTTGACAAATGCCGCTATTCTTTATATTAATGATTCGGAGTAAAACCCGGGTCAATGTTTGAGGCTGTTTTTTCCAGATTCCAGTTCTTGTTTGTGGAGAATTCTTTATTTCGACAACAGAGGAGAATCCCCTGCTCTGTTTATAACAGCGGGAGGCCTGGGAGTGAGTAAACAAAAGGAGGATTGAAGAATGGGAGTAAAGATTCGGCTGGGCGTCATGATGTTCCTTCAGTATGCCATCTGGGGAGCGTGGGCACCGGTTCTCTCCGAGTATCTCACCAATGAGCTGGGTTTCTCCGGGATCCAAAGCGGAATGATCTACAGCCTTCTTCCCCTGGCGACGATAATCGCGCCGTTTATTGGTGGGCAGATTGCGGACCGCTACTTTTCGAGCGAAAAATTCGTTGCCCTCCTTCAGTTATCAGGAGGAGTATTGCTCATCCTGATTTCCTTTGTCTCCAACTATTCGACCATGCTCTGGATGATGCTCATTTACTGCATCCTCTATGCTCCGACACTTGCCTTGACCAATTCCATAGCTTTCATCAACCTGAAAAAATCGGATAAGGAATTCGGTATCATTCGCGTCTGGGGCACAATCGGTTGGATTGTAGCAGGCCTCTTGCTGATGGGTTGGAGGAATCTGGCGGGAGGGAATGACGCCTTGGCCCTGCAGGGAGACACGCTCCTTCTTGCCGGTGTCTTCTCTGTCATCATGGGCTTTTTCTCCTTTGGTTTGCCCAGAACCCCACCCCAGAAAGAGGGAACCAAGCCGTGGGCGTTCCTGGAAGCCCTGAAAATGATGAAGGACAAGAATTTTCTTGTTTTCATCATCATCTGCTTTGTGGTGGCGACCGAGTTGATGTTCTACTACATGCTGACGGCCCCTTTCCTGGCGTCCGATAAAATCGGTATTCCGGCGGCCAACGTGTCCGGGGTGATGGTTATTGCCCAGGTGGCGGAAATATTTGTGATGGTCATCCTCCTCCCGATTTTGATTTCCAAAATCGGCATACGCAAGATCCTGGTCTTAGGAGTACTGGCCTGGCCGGCCCGGTACATCATCTTTGCCATCGGGGCGCCCAAATGGCTGGTCATTGCCTCCCTGGCACTCCATGGATTCTGTTTTGTCTTCTTTTTTGTGGCGGCCTTTATCTACACAGACATGGTGGCCCCGCGGGACATCCGCCACTCGGCCCAGAGTTTGATCACGCTTGTAACCTACGGTTTAGGCAATTACGCGGGAAGTCTATTTGCGGGATGGATCTGGGATAAGTTCAAAACCGACGGGGTGACGAATTGGACCGGAGTTTTTCTTGTCCCCTGCGCGCTGACGATCCTGTGTGCGATCGCCTTTCTCCTGTTTTTCAAAGATGAAAAAACGGCGGGGGCGTCGGAAGTACAAGGAGGTGTATGAATGTCCAGAAAAAGACTGGGAATTGGATTCATCGGAGGAGGGTTTATCACCCGGTTCCACATCCGGTCCTGGGAAGCCGTGCGTGATGCGGATATCCTGGGGGTTTTTTCCCTCAGCGAGAAGGACACGAATGAATCTGTCGCCCTGGCCCGGGAACTGAATGTGGGACAGGCCAGAGCGTATGGCTCTATCACGGAAATGGTGGCCGATCCGGATATCGATGCACTCTGGATATGTGCTCCCAACTACACCCGTATTGAAAATATGGAAGAGATCGTTTTTGCCCTCGAAACAGGGAAAGGGGAATTGGTCGGAGTGACCTGCGAAAAACCGTTGGGCAGGAATGTCCGGGAAGCCCGGAAGATGCTCGATCTGGCGCAGAAAGCTAATCTTCTTGACGGGTACCTCGAGGACCAGCTCTTTCAACCCGGTGTGAGGAGAGGGAAAGAGATCGCCTGGACGCGGGGAGCGGCATTGACCGGCCGTCCCTATCTGGCTCGAGCTGCCGAAGAACATAGCGGCCCACATATGCCCTGGTTTTGGGAGGGAGAACTTCAGGGAGGAGGCGTGCTTAACGACATGATGTGCCATTCGGTCGAAGTGGCCCGCTTCCTGCTGACGCCTCCAGGATCTCCTCGTGAGGCTCTGATGCCCGTGAAAGTTACCGCCTATACGGACTGCTTGAAATGGCAGAAACCCGAATATGCCCGAGCGTTGACCGAAAGCAGCGGAGGAAAGCTGGACTATCTCAACCGTCCCGCTGAGGACTTTGCCCGCTCTCTTATAGAATACAAAGACGAAGAGGGGAACACCTGCGTGGTTGAGACGACTACCTCCTGGTGCTATGTCGGAGCGGGCCTGCGCTTGACGATGGAACTCCTTGGGCCGGAATATTCCCTGGCTATCAATTCTCTCGATTCGGGAGTCAACGTTTTTTTCAGCCGCAAGGTCCAGGGTGAAACGGGAGAGGATTTGGTCGAGAAGCAGAACGCCGAGATGGGGCTCATGCCTATCGTCGGTAACGAGGCCGCCGATTATGGATACGAGGGAGAAAACCGGCACATGATCCAGGCTTTTTTAGCCGGCAGGCGGCCTCTGGAAAATTTCAGCGACGGTTTAAACGTCACCGAGCTCTTGATGACGGCCTACATGAGCGCCGAACAGGAAAGAACCCTTCCCTTTCCTCCGCCCGGGCTGGAAACGTATGTTCCTCCCGTCGCCAAGGGCGAGTGGAATCCTAAGAAGAAGTAAGAAAAGACGGCTCTCTTCCGCATAGAAGAGAACCGAAAAGCGAGATAAGGAAGCAAACAGATTGGAGGGATGATGAATAAACAGAGGCTATCATTTATCACCGGCTTGGTGATCTGTTCTTTAATGGCTGGATCCCTGGGTTTAAAAGGAAAACAGGCTGTCGATGACGAGGACATAAGGATCAAAAAATTCCCCATCGCCGTGCAGTGCTACACCTTCAGGAATTTCACCTTCATGGAGACACTTCAAAAGGTCAAAGACCTCGGCTTGAGGCATGTCCAGCCCTACATGGGACAGGGCTTCAGTTCCGACCAGCCCGGAGTGGTTTTCGATCACAACCTCAGTGCTGAAAACATCGAAAGAGTTCAAAATAAACTTGGAGAGCTTGGCCTATCGCTCACCGGTTATGGAGTGGTCAACTTTGATAACGACGAAGAGAGCATGGGCAAGGTTTTCGACTTTGCCAGAAAGCTGAGGATCCCGACCATCGTGACGGAGCCAGCCTTTGACGACTTTGATCTTTTGGAAACAATGGTCCGGAAATACCGCATCCAGATCGCCATCCATAATCACCCCGGCCCCTCCAAGTTCTCCCAGCCAGAGGAGGTTCTCCAGCATATAGAAGGCCGGGACGAGCGGATGGGAGACTGCGCGGATACCGGGCACTGGATGCGCACATCGGTCAATCCCGTCGAAGCGCTCAGAAAACTCGAGGGGCGACTCATTGATGTCCACCTCAAGGACTTGGACTCGTTCGGAGAGAGGGGGGCCAGAGATGTTCCTTATGGGCAGGGCAGAGCCGGCATCCGCGCCATCTTGGCCGAGTTGACCCGCCAGAACTATGCGGGCTTCATCACTATCGAGTACGAGAGCGAGCCCGACGATCCTTCTCCGTCCATAAAGAAAGGGCTCGAATACATCCGAAGCATCACTCATTATGAAGGCTATGAGGAAATTTTGCCCCGCCAGGGCCGCCGGTACTCCAAGAGAGGATGGAACCATTACGGCCCCGGTTATTTCATTCTGGATGAGCAAACAGGCGAGCTCAAATCTCAAGGGGGAATGGGGCTCTTCTGGTACAGCGTTAAAAAGTACAGGGATTTTATCCTTGAGCTCGAATTCAAATGCGAGAACCGAACCACCAACTCGGGTGTTTTTGTCCGTGTTCCGGAGGTGCCTACCAGCGACGACTATATTTACCATTCTTTCGAGGTCCAGATCGATGATGCCGGACAAGGCATCCACAGGACGGGCTCGGCTTATGATGCCGAGGCCTCCACCGGACAGGCTTCCAAAAATGTCGGAGAATGGAATCACTTCAAGATAATGTTTGTGGGAAGCCGGTTATCTGTGGAGTTGAACGGGAAGCCGGTGCTGGATTGGCAGGCCGAACCGCGCGGCAAGGTCAGGGACTTCGCTTCCGAAGGCTACGTCGGACTCCAGAATCACGACAGCCGGTCGCCCGTTTACTTCCGCAATGTGTTCATCAAAGAAATAAAATAGAGCGGTAAAATAATCAGATGCCGATGATGGTATCGACCGGTCCCGGGCCGTTTATTTCCAAAAGGAAGCGGCTGGGAGCACAGATGATGCGTTCCCCCGGATGAGAAACCGGCGGGCAGTGGACACAGATTTTGTGCCGGCAAGAGGATTCGGCAACCCAGGCTTTTCCCTTTTCAATCGTGACCGTGATCCGCCCTCCTGTTGTCCCAAAGGACTTGGAGCAGTCCAAATGGAGAGGCAGATTCCGGACTCTTCGTCCATCTTTGTAGAGTGCGGCGGTTTCTCCTGCGGCCAGAGTGGAGGGATAGCTCTTGACGGAAGCGATGGTCAGAAGAGAGGACGGGGGATAGCTGCGGTCGAGCTCTTCCCAAAGAGAAAGGATCTCCCGTGTCCGGATATCCCACACCCGGCCGTCTCTGGCCAGCGTGAAGGACGGCTGGACTGCGGCCTGAAGACGGCTGGAAGAAAGAGTGAGATGGGCTGTCTGTCCACGGGGAACGTTCTGCCAACCCCTTCGTCCGAGTTCTCGAGAGAGTTCCTCAAATTGAGGCAGGGGAGAAAGGAGAGAAAAAGTTCGTCCGGATGCGATCCCCAGAGATGGCAGCTCATTTAAAAGAGGCGGGAGGGTCAGGTGCGGAACATCCGATATCAAAAAAAGCTCGGCATCGCCTGCCGTTTTTTTCGAGGCCAAAAGCATCGGGGTGAATAGAGGTGTCAATAGCATCGATTTAAAGAATTCGCGTCTATCCATACTGTCCTCCCTTATTGATAATCGTGGTGATAGTGGGGCAAAGTCGGCTGTTTATTTTTTTCCGGAAACGGCGGAAAAGCCATATTCCGGCCGCCAGAATCCCCAGAAAGAGTCCGAGGATGCTTCCCGTCGATGTTGGCAGGGCTAAAAGAGCTGAACTGAAATGGCCGGCAACCATTCCGGCCAGGGCAGCGAAAAGGAGGGATCCAAAGAGGAGGATCAATGATTTGCTGTACGCATCTTCCGGGATTTCGATCGTCACCCTGTCTCCCGGGCTTGCCTGAAGGGGATTGTTGACCGACAGGAGGCCCTTGGCCTGGCTCTGTCCGATGCACAGACTTTGGGCCGAACAGGCTTGGCAGGTGGTCAGGCAGTTGACCTCTACATCGGCCGAATGGCCTTGGGCGGTGACCACGAGACCATTATCTTTCATCTTGAATTCCTTCGCTCTCTTCCTTTTTGGGCTCATCGTCGCCGGTTTCTTTATCTTGCTCTCTCTTTTCTTCCTCTTCTTCCTTCTCCAGCCGGCCAATGGCTTTTGTCGGGCATTTTTCGATGGCCGGGATTTTGTCGGGATCGATTTTTTTAAAATCGGTAATGACAGCCAGGTTGTTTTCCAAAACAATCGCTTCGGGGCAGGCTCTGACACAGATGCCGCATGCGATGCAGGCGTTCTTGCACAACTTCCTGGAGACTTTGGGCCCGTCGAGCGACCGGCAGTAGACCAGGATGTTCTGTTCATCGGAGTGGAGTTCGAAAAGATTCCGTGGGCAGGCGTCCACACATTTTCCACAGGCTGTGCAATTCTGCGTGTTGACGACAGGAAGGCCATCTGCGCCCATATGGAGGGCATCGAACTGGCAGGAGAGGACGCAGTCGCCGAATCCCATACACCCGTAGGAACACTGTTTGTTCCCCCCGATGATATGAGAGGCCAAACAGGTTGTCACTCCCAGATACATTCCTCGGGAATGGGCGGCTTCATTTGTCCCTCGGCAGTGAAGCCGGGCGAAACGCTTGATGACCGTCCCTGCGCTGACTCCGAGGATCGCGGCCACCTCTTTGGCGACTTCCTCGCCTCCAACGGGGCAGCCGTTGGATTCCGCCGCACTTTTGACCACGGCTTCGGCGAAAGCCCGGCATCCTGAATACCCGCAGGCTCCGCAGTTGGCTTGGGGCAGCGAGGCGTTGATTTTTTCGACTTTTGGATCCTCTTCCACCTTCAATTTTTTATAGGCCACAGCTAGACCGGATGCAAAAAGGATTCCCAGGACAGCCATGGTCAGAACAGGTAGAATAAAATTCATAGCTTAATCATCCCTGAAAAACCCGTGAAGGCCAAGGCCATTATCCCGGCCACGATGAGGGCGATTCCCGCTCCTTTCAAAGGCTCAGGAACGTCGGCCAAGTCCAATTGTTCCCTTATCCCGGCCATGAGCACGATGGCCAGAGTGAATCCGATCCCGGATCCGACACCGAAGACCACCGCTTCAAGAAAACCGTAATTTTTACGGGCGGCCAGCAGAGCCAAGCCCATGATGGCACAGTTGGTTGTGATCAGCGGCAGATAGATCCCCAATGCCTGATAGAGAGGAGGGCTCATTTTACGGATGAACATCTCGACGAGCTGGACAAGAGAGGCAATGACGAGGATGAAAGAAACAGTCTGCAGAAAACCGATATCGTTGGGAATGAGAATCCAGTTGTTGATCATCCAGGAGATGACGGCCGTAATGGTCATGACAAAAGTAACGGCCAGCCCCATGGAGAGAGCGGAGTCCAGTTTTTTACTCACTCCTAAGAACGGGCATATTCCGAGGAAATAGTAGAGTACAAAGTTGTTGACCAGGATGGCCGAGATGAAGATTGCCAGAAGTTCCACTAGGCTTTCCTCCTCTGTGCTTTGCTTTCTATAAAAAGGGCCAGACCGAGCAGGAGGCCGAGAGCGATAAAGGCTCCCGCCGGCAGGAGCATGATGATCCACGGCTTGAACCAGGGGCCCAGAACGCGCAGGCCAAGAAAAGTTCCGGCCCCGAGGATTTCGCGGACCGAGCTGAGCAGCAGAAGAGCGAGGATGAAACCCGTGCTCATGCCGAGAGCATCTATCAATGACCGCCCCACCGAATTTTTCGAAGAAAAAGCCTCTTGGCGGCCCAGAATGATGCAGTTGACGACGATCAAGGGAACATAGGGGCCGAGGGCTTTGGAGATCGGATAGAAAAAGGCTTGAAGAAACAGATCGGCTACGGTGACGAAGCTGGCGATGATGACGATGTAGCTGGCCATCCTGACCTGAGCGGGAATGACTTTTTTGATGGAGGAGACCACCAGGGAACTGAAAATAAGAACGAAGGAGGTGGCCAGTCCCATGGCGATGCCGTTGATGACGGCGTTGGTGACGGCCAGAGTCGGGCACATTCCCAGAAGCTGCCGGAAGACCGGATTTTCATCCCACAGGCCCTTCAGGTATTCCGCCGATACGGTTCGAGTCGCCATCTTATTCTTTGCTCCCCAATTGGCCCGCCTCTTTCATCTGTCTCAGCTTTTCCAGTGACAGGTTGACAATTCCCAGCACTGCATCGGAAGAGATGGTGGCCCCTGTTATGGTGTTGATTTCGGTTGCGGCCAGCTCATTGGGAGAGCCGACGGCGGGTTTGTGGAGGGTGAGAGGCCCATGGATGTCTCTGTCTTGCCAAAAACGAAGAAAGAGGTCATCTTTTTCGACATTCGCTCCCAATCCAGGGGTTTCCGTCTGCTTGATGATGGTCAAACTGGACAGTTGGGAAAGGGAGGGATCTGTGCCGAACATAAGAGTGATTGTATCCTGAAATCCAGCACCGGAGGCGTAAACGGCGTATCCCTTCAGACTTCCGTCCTCAGCGATGCCCGCATAGACGGTAAAGGTCTCTTCTTCATGGAGCTTTTCACTGCTGTTAGTCCCCGGCACTACAGTCCGGATAGCCTCTTCGATCTCCTGCTGGACATTGAAGGCGATCTTGTCTTTTGTCCAAAGTCCGACGCCTGCCAGAAATCCCCCTGATAATAATCCAACGCAGGTGAGGACTAAAATCATCCTGGCTGACAGGCTCATCTTTTTCTCCCTTCTCCTAGGATGCGGGGCCGTGTGAAGCGGTTGAGCAGAGGGACGAACATGTTCATGAACAGAATGGAAAACATGACCCCCTCGGGAAGTCCGCCAAAAAGACGGATCAAGCCGACAAGAAGGCCGATCGCCAGGGCATAGATCCAGGTTCCCCCGGGCGTGATGGGCGATGTGACCATGTCTGTGGCCATAAAAAAAGCGCCGATGATCAATCCACCGGCGAAAACGTGGAAGAGCGGCGAGGCGTATTGATCCGGACTGATCAGCCAGAAAATCCCGGCGAATACGGCCAGCGAACCAAAAATTCCGGCCGGGATCCGCCAATCGATGGCCCGCTTGTAAAAAAGAAAGGCGGCGCCGATCAGAAGTGCGATGGCCGAAGTTTCTCCAAGGCTGCCTCCGATATTGCCCCAAAAAAGATCTTTGATGGGAGTCAGAGTGCCTTGGGCAATGGCCTCTTGGAATTTCAAATTGCCCAACGGAGTGGCAAAGGTCGCCGCGTCAACCGTGAGGGTTGCCGGGGCTGTCCAGGTTGTCATGGCTACGGGGAAGGCCGCCTGAAGAAAAGCCCGGCCGACCAGGGCTGGATTAAAAATGTTATGTCCCAGCCCGCCGAAAACGTGTTTGCCCAGGCCGACGGCCGCCACGACGCCGATGACGGCGATATCCGGAGAAACGGAAGGGGGAAGAGTCATGGCCAAAAGCAGGGCCGTTATGATCACCGATCCGTCCCATAAAGAGTGCATGGGTTTCTTCCTCAACGTTAGAAAAAGTGCCTCTGTTGCCAAACCTCCGATAGTGCAGCAGGCGAAGATCAGCAGAGCTTTCCATCTGAAGAAATAGAAAGAGGTCAAAACGGCAGGCAGCAGGCTGAGGATGACGGCATACATGATTTTCGGCACGGTATCCTGATCTCGAAAATGCGGGGAAGAAGCCAATAACAGGGTGTTTTCCATCGTCATGCACTTGCCTTTTTCTTGTTGATCATTACGCTGTTTTTCCCCAAACGGATCCAGTGGACCAGGGGAATCTTGGCCGGGCATTCGTACTGGCAGCATCCGCATTCCACGCAGTCGAGAATCCCCCAATCTTCGGCTTCTTTAAGATGATTGTATTGAGAGAACTTCATCAGCTGCGTCGGCAAAAGATTCATCGGGCAGTGATTGACACAGCGGGCGCACTGGATGCAGTTGTATTCCACAGTGGACAACCGTGCCGCCCAGGAGAGGATTCCCGATGTCCCTTTGATAACCGGCACATCGGATGTCCATTGGGAAAGGCCCATCATCGGGCCTCCCATGACCAGAATGTTCACTCCGTCGTTTTGTCCTCCGCAGTAGTCAAGGACATCTTTGAACAGGGTTCCGATCCGGACCATCAGATTCTTGGGGTTTTTGATCCCGGCGCCTGACACGGTCAAGGCGCGCTCGTAGAGAGGGCGTCCGAAACGAACGGCGTCCCAGACAGATTTAACCGTTCCGACATTCTGGACAACAACACCCACATCAAAAGGGAGTCCGCCCTTGGGGACTTCGCGCCTGAGCAGGGCATAAATGAGATTCTTTTCCGCTCCCTGGGGATATTTAGTCTTGACAAGGATTGTTTCGATCGGACGGTCTTTCGTTTTTTCCTGGAAAAGCGCATAAGCGTCTTTTTTGTTGTCTTCAATCCCGACCAGAATCCTTTTTGCCCCTGTTGCGATACGCACCAGTTCCGCACCATTCAGAATATCGTCGGGAAACTCCAGCATGAGCCGATAGTCTGCGTTGAGCAGAGGCTCGCATTCACATCCATTGATGACCACCGTATCGATGGGCTTGTCTTTGGGTGGAGTCAATTTGACAGCCGTGGGAAAGGCGGCTCCTCCGAGACCGACGATTCCCGCTTCTGAGACGAGTCCGCGTATCTTTTCAGGACGGAGGGAATAAGGGTCCTCAGTTTCAAGAAAGGCGGAAGAAAGGCGGTCTTCTCCGTCGTTGGCGACGCTGACGGTGAGGACAGGCTTGCCCGATGGATGGTTGTACGCTTCAACGGCCAGCACTTTTCCCGAGACGCTGGAATGGACGGCTGCGGAAAAAAGGGAGCTGGGTTCTCCGATTTTTTGGCCGAGCGCGACTTCGTCTCCTTTTTGAACGAGGGGTTTGGAGGGACTGCCGAAGTGTTGATGGAGAGGGATATACAGCTTTTCCGGCGGAGGCATGGATTCGAGAGCTTTTCCCGCTGAAAGCGCTTTCGATTCCGGGGGGTGGATACCGTGAGGAAAGGTCTTTGTTCTCATGGAGATGGTCGTTTTCAATTTAAGGCATTAAAGTTTATTCCTTCTGAACTCGAGTGTCAACCCAAACACAAAGCCGAATAATCTTTTTTCTTGAAATGAAAAAGCGGGCTTTTTCTTTGCACTTGTTTTGAGCCGGCAATTGATTAAACTGGCGTCTTGGTATAAATTAGGCAAGATTTAACGCTATACATGGGGAGAGGAATGGCGATATCCGTAAGAGAGGTTAAAACCCGCAAGGACTTGAAGACGTTTATTTATCTGCCTGAAAAAATTCATTCAAATCATGAAAACTGGGTGCCGCCCATCTACATGGATGATTGGACCTATTTCAATGCCGAAAAAAACAAGGCGTTTTTGTACTGCGATACGGTACTGCTGCTCGCTTTTAAAGGCGGAAAGGCCGCCGGGAGGGTCATGGGCATCATCAACGACCGGTACAACTCCTACAAAAAAGAAAAAACGGTTCGTTTCGGCTACCTCGAATCCTATAATGATGAAGCCGTTGTCCGATCCCTTCTAGAATGGATCGAGAAATGGGGGAAAGAGAAAGGGATGACTACAATCGTCGGGCCTTACGGATTTACGGATCAGGACCCTGAAGGATTTCTTATCGAAGGCTTCGAAAACCGGGCCACGATCGCAACCTACTACAATTTTGACTGGATGCCTCATATGGTCGAGAGGTTGGGTTACTGTAAGGATATTGATTATTTTGTCTACCAATTGCAGGTTCCGGAGGAACTGCCCGAGTTTTATCAAAAAGTGAGCGAAAGGGCACTGAAGAAGGGGGAATATACCCTTCTCGAATTCAAGAAGAAAAAAGAGTTCAAGCCTTGGATAAAGCCCATCCTCCACCTAATGAACGAGACATATTCGGCGAGTGACATATATGGGTATTCGCCTCTGGATGAGAAGGAGATGGAGGATCTGGCCAAACGTTACATGCCCGTCCTCGATCCCCGGTTCATTAAAGGAGTGGCTGCCGATGGGGAGGTGGTTTCTTTTTTAGTGGCCATGCCCGACATGACCGAAGGCATCCAGAAGGC